>PBZS01000001.1 GCA_002730235.1 Gammaproteobacteria bacterium
ATATATTGCAGCGGACGTTAATATGGACGGACGAGTCACCTCTGCAGATGCTTTAGATATACTTAAAATGGCGGTCAATCTAGGCACTGCAAAACCCAGACAGTGGGTCTTTGTTGCTGAGGATTATGACTTTTGGGATGAATCTACCGAGAGCTTTTTAACAACGCGTTCCGACGTCACATGGGATCGCGACGGAATTGTCTTCGAGTATCCTGAGAAGAGTACGCAAAACCTCATCGGCGTTCTTATGGGCGATGTAAATGGGAACTGGAGTGCACCTGCGGGTAGTGCGAGTCTTGAGGAAGACTACTTTGTAACGCTTGCACAGCATCAAAACGGATCTGTCACTCAATGGGGTATCACCGAAAAACCCGGAAGTGGAGCTTTGAAAGCGGATATTGAATCTATTGCAATGGAATCCTTTGAGGATACCTCATCAATCAGCATAAATATTACAGATGCTGTCCTGAGTCAAAGAAGTGCCGACTGCGCTGACTATGCAGGCGCTTACCGGTCTGGCGTGAGGGATATCACAAGAGTGATTGATTATGAGGGTTCGGTTGAGATCACAGCGGATGAAGATCGTTGTGTTATCACCAGTAACACCATACCTAATCATGATTTTAATGATCTAACAGCGCGCTTTAACAGCGATGTGAAAGAACAGAAAAGAACTCTTACCGTCATTAGGAATCCGGTATTTGCTGCTGAGACTCAAGAATTAGGTGATCATCGTTATCATGGTATTACCCTTGGCGGTGTTGCGTTTGATCTGCAGAGCGGATGGTGTTATCAGTTAGAGCAAGGAGAAACGGATCTGCACATAAACACAGAGAACGAGTGTGTGAATGCCACATGGATACGAAACCCGCTGGAGAATTCGAGTATGTCTGGAGTGGATCTCCACAATGCTCAAGTACAAAGTGACGGCACATACTATTACTTAGGTAATCCGAATACATTATTCAATGATTCACCATCAGGCGATGGATCTGCGGTGATTGGGTTTGCAGCTGACGGGTTCCCGATTTATGGATCTTATGTTTATGATAGTGAAACTGGAACCTACAGAAAAGTTGTTTCCGGGTATACCCTTAAAGATGGATTAAGAGGTGAGGAGTCGGATACCAATCCTGGAGGTACTTACGATGGGTTGTATCGAGCTGATTGGGAATGGACGGATGCAGGAGACTTGGATGAATGCAATGGCATGACCTATAACGATCAGTATGGATACTTTGTCACGGATCAATTCCCATACATCTTGAATTGCTTTAGGGGATCTGCAGATACGTCCTTTGCCAAATGAGCACTTCCAATTTGGTTAATGTTAATTAGGAAGGTTATGGTACTACTGTTAGGTTCAGGTACTTGTAAACCTAAAAGCTGGTCGGGCTTAGTCTCTGTAAGTAATTGAAAAATATAAAAAAAGTTTTTAAAAAGGATAATCGCCTTGCCAAGGTGCAGGTCGCCGGTTCGAACCCGGGTTCCCGCTCCATTCATAAACATGTGTCACGCCAAAGAGTGGTTTTACAAACACCGTGCATGGTGCGCTGACTTAAGTCGTCTTCAGTTTTCACGATCGGGTACAAAAAAGCTCATAGGTGATTAAGGGTTTTGTGGTCAGTTTTGCGCGTTAAAGCATACCTATATTTTGCTTGCTCGCAAGCACTGTTCAGTAGCCAAAAATAAGCGCGATAGTATTTGCTCAAAGCATGACAATCAGCTGTGTAGACAAGTCTAATAAACCGGTGTTCTTATCAACAATTCGATCAAGTCGTTTGACATGCCGATATAGGAGTGCCGTCCCGCAGGTAATACTTTAGATAGGGAGTTGCGAGGGACGTTGATCTTTCACAGAACTTTTTTAAACTAGACCGGATATGCTGAAAAGACAGTTCGAGGAAGAAACATAATTAAATAAACTTACATCGAAAACAGGACGTAAACAATTATTGTCGCTGAATTATGTTTGAAGGATTTAGATGATTAGTTATTGCGAGATTCAATCCCCAGTGAAAGCAAAAATGACGTGCTAGTTAATTAAATTTCTGATGACTTACGCAAAAACTATCGACAACTTCATGAGCAACTTACGTTATGTCTATAATACTGAAAATGGATTGGTAGATTTCACAAGAGAAAAAATATGAGATATATTGAATTAAATCAAGAAGCAAAGTGGATAAGTGAAGGCGTGTTAGTCTTAGAAAGCTATTTTGCGCCTAGTGAAATTGTGAAAATACAGGACGATTTTAACAAGCTATATGGAGATAGTGCAGATTCTTTATCCTGCTACAATGGAGATCACCCAGGAAGTGATTCAAAGCCGAACAAACAATTCGAATTTATTGATACGCTTCCATTTGATGCATCCGTTGAATTAAATCTTTTCTCATTGCATCCGAAACTTATAAGTTTGTCCAAAGGACTTCTTGGTACGGATACTGTGCTCTTATACCAGAGCCATACATGGGCAAAGTTTTCAGGGCGCGCTGATTACAACCAAGGTTTGCACTGCGACTTTAACAACCATACTTTAACCGTCCCCTCGACTGAGGGTCGCGGCGGATCAGTAAATTATTTAATTTATTTATCCGATGTTACTGAAAAGGACGGACCATTTCGTTATGTGAGTAAGAGAGATTCTAACGAAATACTCGGACATAGATGCCTTGCTGCTCAACCAAAGAACTATGCCGCACTCCTTGAAAAAGAGAAATCGGTTGTCGCGCCCGCTGGAACTGTAATTGCCTATACTTTAGATACTTTTCATCGAGGAACCAATTTGACTGGAGCTAATAGCTATCGATATTCGATGTCGATCAGTTATAAATCGAATGGAAATGATTCTGTTGGTTTTCACGTTTGGCAAGTAACTCCTTCTAGGAATTGGAGTTCCATCCTGTATAACGCAAACCCTTCACAGTTAAGTTGTCTTGGTATTCCAAAACCTGGATCACAATTTTGGAACGAGATAACTATTGCACAAACTAAACAGAGATGGCCACAATGGAAGTCCGATCCATACAGTGATTGTCTTTAATTTGGTGTGCAACTTTTCCATCACAAATACTACCGAGTTAAAAAGGGGGTAAGAAGTAATATTTTCTCAATGCCCTCTTGTGATACATTAATAACGTGTTAGAAAGTGCATGAAAACCCTCGCAGGTGGTAATCTTCCCTAGAAAAGGCGGTCAGGTTAAAAGAAGAGGCGGTAAGCCAAGAAAACGGCGATAACCCAGAAAAACATTGACATTTTACACATACGGTTACTTTTCACAGAGGGAGCTTTCACCAACGATCGAGTTTACAAAAATGTTACTGCGCCAACGCACAGTATCTGATTTTTGGTTAGTAAAACAACGTCTCTGCGCACAAATTTATAGATCTGTAAAAACTTTCTCGTTTGCCTTCAGTATCTTGGTCGGTTTTTTCCTCAAGCATTTTCCATTGTTTTTTTGCATTCGCCCCAGGATAACTTTCCGAGAATCAATGAAGTTAAATCAAATACCCTATTTCAGTCATACATAAACAACGCCATTAAGACATCGGATGTAATAAGCGGGATGACCAAAAAATATCGACTAATATCTGTAGTGTTCGGCAATCAGAACGTGAAAAATGGTCGACTAATCTCTGATAGCCACGGGTTCAGAAAATTATTCCACTTCTCCATTAGCAGTTGGCCGGACTAAAGTCGGTTTCCCGTGTCAGTTTAAAGAATATTTTTAAAAACTAATTTAGCATAAAATCTGACGGGGCAGTTGCATTGTTGCAATCACGCTAGCTCCGGTATTCGGCGGGTGGATGATTTTGACGACAGCAAGACTATCGATTAAGCGTTTTAAAGACTCGTTTAAGGTTCGGAGGCGCCAAGTTGGTGAGTCAGGACGCCGAATGCTACAGATAAGAACTGTCCCTATGGTGTGGGCGGGGTCAGCAGTTTATACTCACGCTTAATGACTACTACTTTATGGGACGCCCAAGTTTTGGTGATGATCTACTTTTGTCTTCTTAAAAACCGCGCTTTTTTCGCTGCTAGGGCGTTATTAGGTAGTGTCTTGGGCTTTTTTCTTTCGCTATCAGCACTTGCTGGCGAGCAGCAGATCACCACGTCGGTGGCAACGGATAGGCTGGCGCAAGATCGTCAGATTGTCGTCGGCGTTAATTATGCAGCTACGGCGGTTGGCGGTAGCACAGGGCTGGGCTTAAGGCTGCATTTTGACAGCTCGCAGTTAGCGCTTGCGCCCTCCAATATCTCGAATTTATTGACGACGGATGCGATAGCGCAGCAAATTCAGAACGATACGGATGATCTAGATAATGACACGCGTACCGACCAGTTTTATTTGGCGGCGTGGGCGTCGTTAGAGGGTAATTGGCTGGCCAGTGCAGAGGCACCGTCAACACTTTACGAAGCAGTCTTTAATGTCACCGATGCATTTGACAACAGCACATTGAATTATTCTATCGCGTCATCAGATGTTGCCTACCAGGTCATACATACGAGTGCATTGGTGTCCGAGCGTGCACTGGCAGGTCGCGCATACCATTGGAATACGCATGCCTTAATGCCAGAGGTTAACGTTCGTTTGAGCGATGCCAGTGACGGCGGAGCGAGCAACGGTAGCGCAANAGCGGGCACCAATGCGNAGGGACGTTATCAAGTCTCGTCGGGTAACGATGGGCTAAAACAGTTGACAGCGACCCGAGCGATTGGNGCTGCCGAGTCAGGTGGCGCNATCANTTCCGCTGATGCNTTAGCCGCACTCAAGATCGCTGTAGGCATAAACCCGAACNCAANTCNGCCAGACTCGCAAGGCGCTTTGCCAGTTTCGCCATACCAATACATTGCTGCCGANGTNANCGGTGATGGCCGAGTCACTTCAGCAGACGCTCTAGAGATTTTGAAAATGGCGGTAAATCTTGAGTCGGCATCACCGCGGCGCTGGGTTTTTGTCGCCGAAGATTACGATTTTTGGGACGAGACAGACAATGGCGGTAACGGCGACTTCACGACAAGTCGTGATAGTGTGATGTGGGATAGTGATGGGGTGATTTTAAATGCCCAAGATAACAGCATACAGAATGTCGTAGGCGTTCTCATGGGCGACGTCAACGGGAGTTGGGAAGCGCCTTCAGATGCGGCCAAATTGGAAGAAAGTTACTTTGCTGAATTGGCAGAACAAACTGAAGCCCTAGCGCAGTGGGGAATTAACGGTACGTCATCAGACGAAAAAGCCGCAGGTGGCGACGCGACGACGAACCCTCCCTCTGTGACCACACCCGCTGCGACATGCTCTCCGACGGTGCGAGATAATATGCTCTATTGTGTCCTGCCGATATCGGGGGTCGATCAGCAGTTCTTTGCTTATGTGCCGTCGAGTTATTCTGAGGGTCAAAATACCGCATTACCCGTGTTAATAAGCCTGCACGGTGGTGCCGATTATGCGGAAGCTAACATTGAGTACACCGATTTTAGTGCGGTGGCAGAGACAGAAGAATTTCTCGCCATTTATCCACAGAGCCCAGTTGACGGAGACAAAGGTACCACCGGCTGGGATGCGGAGAGTGTCGAAGCTGTGGGAGAACGAGATGACATCGCGTTTATCGAAGCGATTATCGACTGGGCGGGCGTCACTTACAACGCGGACCTCAAGCGGGTTTATTCCGTTGGATTTTCGAATGGCGGTCGGATGAGCTACCACTTGGCTTGCAATGTAAGCGCCAAAATCACCGCAGTCAGCGCAGTGGTTGGCTCTATGGGCGTTACGACGTATGCGGGCTGTAATCCGACGCATCCGACCGCGATTATGCACATAAAAGGTCAGGACGATTATAATCCGTACGCGATTGAGAGCGATTTTGCGCGATCGCCTGAGGACGTCATAGACTATTGGAAATCGTACAATAATTGCTCGACAACAGAGGCAATCACGATTGCCGATACCAATGGTGACGGGGTCGGTGGAATACGCCAGGTTTATTCAGATTGTGATAATGGCGTTGAAGTTGAGTTGATTACGCTAGAGAACTTTGGTCATTCATGGCCAAGCACTGAAAGCACGAGTGCTAAAGGAAGTGGCGGGAGCGACTTGGAGGCTTCTTCTTTTATCTGGAATTTCTTGAAGCGACAACAGCGCGAGTGATATCGGAAATAATGATGCAACGGCGCTTAGGTGGGTCCGTTGAGTAGCGGTTAACTAGCCCCGCGCCTTCGCACCTGCAAGAATGGAATAGCTTTGTAAGGCTCCGCGCCTCGGGCCATGCGAAGGACCCCGTGTCTTATGCTGCAATAGCACGATGTATCGTTCATGTTTGCGAGCGTTCAATGTCCAACGACTTCGCTAGCGTTGCATCATCGAGATGAAGAGACTAGAGAGTTGATAACGTATTAGAGGTGCACTGTAAGACGCTAGCCGACTAAACAGTCTTCTGTGTGTCTTTTAATGATTGTGACGACTAATTTCTTTACTTTGGGTCAGAATAATGTGTTTGTTGAGTCAAATTCATAAAGCTCTACTCACGGCAATATGGCTTTTTGTTGGATTATCCAGCCTGGGTCATTCTTCATATGGTGAGGCAGATGAATTATTTTCGGTTACGTTGTCAGTAGACATGTCCCTTGAAAATTTGGCGAGTAACGATGTGGTGTATGTGAATGGCACCAATCACAGTTCCCAAGAGGGCGGATTTGGCGAATGGTGCGGCAGCTGTATCGCCATGAACGATCTTGATGGGTCCAAAATTTGGACCATCACTCACAAGGTGCCAGCGGGAACCTACTCGTACAAATTTACGGTCAATGGCTGGGCTTTACAAGAAACCGTGCCTGCAGATTGCGGATTAACCAGCGGCCAATTTGTTAACCGTCAAGTGGTGGTGAATGCAGACACTGTGGTTCCCACTGCGTTGTACAGCGGATGTCTTGCCGATACCGAGGGCGAGCCAGGAAACAGTGCTAACGAGTCATCTAATCTGATAGCTAACGGGATGTTTGACAATAATGCCGGTTGGTCGGTCGTCAGTTTGTATGGCCCTGAAAAAGATGGCCATGGCGCTGTGACAATTGCCGGAGGATCAGCCACTTTTAGTCAGACTGTCACAGGTGACGGGACTAAGCATTTGGCTTTGTACACAGCCGTAGAGCTCGAGGCAGGCGTTTATGCGTTTGATATGGACATCAGCTATAACGGCATAAGCAATGTGTGGGGTGAGGTGTACATAAGTTCGAGTGCTCCAGTGCCAGGTGAAGATTTTTTTGGCGATCAGCAGATCCTGAATGTCTATAACGCATGGAGCTGTTCCAAGATCGTGCACACGGGTAAAGCGACCGCCACCGGATGCGATACTCAAGCATTACCCGGCCAGTTTGCTGTAGATGCCTCTGGCACTTATTATCTGGTGTTTAAAACGGGGGGTAATAGTTATGGCACATCGGGGATTGTTCTAGATAATTGGCATTTGGCGCCGAGTGATGCCGATTTTTCGTCACAGAACTATGCTGTGAGTTTGTCGGTAGATATGTCATCCGAACCCCTAGCGACTACTGACACGGTCTATGTTAACGGGACAAAACATTCGTCTGGAACGGGCGGGTTTGGAGATTGGTGTGGCAACTGCATCGCGATGAACGACGATGATGGCGATAATATTTGGCGCGTTGATCTCAACGTCCCGTCTGGATCTTACGAGTACAAGTTCACGATTAATGGTTGGCAGTCGCAAGAGTCAGTTCCGGCAGATTGTGGCGTTACCACAGACCAATTTGTGAACCGTCAGGTGGTGGTTTTCGCAGACGTTATAGTGCCCACGTCCGAATATGGCGGTTGTGCAGCGCAGCAGCCCGGCGAACCCATTGACCCAGAGGGGGGCTATGTGAGTCCAGATTCTTATCCGGGTTATCAATTGGCATGGGCGGATGAATTCTCGGGGAACACGCTCAACACGGCGGATTGGACACATGAAATTGGAACTGGAAGTAACGGGTGGGGTAATAATGAATTGCAGTATTACCGCTCGCAAAATACGCGCATAACGAATGGCAAATTGGTCATTGAGGCGCGCGAAGAAAATTTTTCGGGGAGGGCATACACTTCCTCCAGAATTATCACTCGAAACAAGCAGTTTTTTCAATATGGGCGTATTGATATTCGCGCTAAGACTCCGCGCGGGCAAGGCCTGTGGCCAGCACTTTGGATGCTGGGCGAAAATATCTCATCCATCGGCTGGCCCAAGAGCGGCGAAATTGACATTATGGAAATGGTTGGGGGGAGCGGTCGCGAGCGGGACGTGCACGGCACCGCGCACTGGAATCGTGGTGGTGCTAATGCGGGTTATGCGCCGACGAACAATGCGCCTTATAACGGCGGCCCACCTAACTCCTACAGGCTCGCTGCGAATAACTCACTAGATGCAACATTTCACGTGTTTAGTCTTGAATGGACTGAAAACGTGTTGACATGGTTTATCGACAATATCCCTTTTAACACGATGGTCATTGATGATAGCGTCGACTTGGCGCCTTTTAGGAAAGAATTTTTCTTTATATTTAATGTGGCTGTTGGTGGTGATTGGCCGGGTTCTCCCGACCCATCAACGGCATTTCCGCAGCGTATGCAGGTGGATTATGTGCGCGTGTTTCAGAAGTCAGATGTCATCGATATCGATGCTGATGGCATTGCTGATGACGATGATAATTGCGTTGACCAAGCTAATGCGAATCAGGTAGACACAGACAGTGACGGGTTTGGGAACGTGTGCGACGATGACGATGAC
>PBZS01000002.1 GCA_002730235.1 Gammaproteobacteria bacterium
TGAGCAAGCTCACGAGCCGCCTTATCGTCGCCAGCGTCCAGAGCCTTTTTAGCTGCCTTGATAGCCTTGACGGTTACTGTCCACTGATAACTGCTCTCCTTCGCAAGTTTCTTGTAAGCACTAGTAGCAGCGTCGATGTGCTCCGCCGTAGTACCATTACCCGCAAAGGAAATCGGAGCAATAAAAGCCAGCCCTAAGGCGATTGTTTTCAATCCGTTTCTCATGATAATTCCTTACTTACGCGCGCCCGGACCGTTAAATTCAAGACCGTTTGACATATAAGTTACAAAATATTCTAGGTTCCTATACTCCTCCCCCTGTGCTTTATAGGGATTTGCGCGAATGTTCTTATGACATCCACCAAAGCGGCGATGTAACGTTCCCATCGATTGCCACTTCGAACGGAACACCGGCCAATGAGTTCCATGACCAAATCCAGGCGAAGTAGTATCAGCACGATATAAATTACCCGCTGTCAACATATGACAATCAGCGCACGCGAAGTTCAACTGCCCACGCTTCGTATAAAAATGCTCCTTTCCGTTCTCATACGCTGCCAGAGCCCGCGGATCATCTGATGGGATTTTTACCGCTACTTCCTGACCTCGAGAATTAAAAGACATGTATGCCGTCACTTCAGTGATCTTCCCTTTTTTATACTTCAATGGCTTCTCACCGTTCGCAGTCAAGCACTCATTAAGCGCGAGCTCCATCGTCACGACCATTCCACGATCACTATCCCACTTAGGATACTGATTACGCACTGCACCATCCGCCCCAAAGCAATCAGCTAGCGACTTACCGTTCGCAAAGGTCTTATTATAAAACTTTTCACCGGCTTCAATAGCGAGTTCGTAGGGTGGAAACTCTTCGATAGCTTCCCACTGCTCGCGAGCCGTCGGAAGGATTGAATAGACCCCATTCGCAAAGTCATCGGAGGGCGTATTCGGGAAACGGTTCTCATAGTACTTTTGAAAAGCCGCTTGGTCCTCAACCGGCCCCGCTAAGACACCCAAAGAGATGCCAAGGCCTATTGTACCAACCAAAACCGAATTGATTATTGTTCTCATTTCACTGTCCCCTTTCAGCTACTTAACCTTTGTCTCGGCGGCGTCTGTCTTGCCTTGACTGTCCTTCCACGAAATCTTCACGGAGTCTCCTTTCTTGCCATCAAATTTAAAGGCGAGATATGGGTCCTTCGAAATCGTCGTGTTAAAGGCCGCCTGAAAAACAACCTTGCCGCCAGACTCCGCGGTAACATCGGTAATCCAGTGCTCTGGTATTTTTTTACCATCCTTTCCTTTGCGTAAACCTGTTTCCATGCTGTGCTTCATGAGCGTCTTTACGTCGACACTACCGTTCCGCTCTTTTGCTTTAATACGAATTGATGTCATGTCTAAATCCTCCTGTTAGCCGCCGCAGCCGCCGATCGTAACCTTGACCTCTTTAGACGCCGTATAGAGCTTACCATCTGCGCTCACCACTGCCGTCACCTCTGTAGTCTTCCCCATGCGGACACGCGTCTTAACGGCAGACTTGGTCCCATCCGGGATATCTGCCACGATGGCCAGCGGATTTGGATTTTCTTTCACCATAAACGCTATACGGTCTGCCTTCAGTGAGGTCGATATCTCGATTGGCACCACCGCCCCATTCTCCGCAATATCTGGAGCCTTCAGCTTCACTTCATCGCTGGGTGTAACCGTATTGGATCCAAATACCTCATTCATAGAGTCATCCATCTTTGGATTTTTGAAGGCTTTCGCGTTATACCCTGCGAAAACCAAGCGTGGGAACGCAGCAACAGCTGCTGCAGCGGCCATAAACATACCCGTTGCCTTTAAAATACTACGACGATTCATCGCATCTCTCCTGTGTGTATTTAAAGTGAATACAAATACTCAATAACCGCGTCAATCTCTGCCTCAGTCAAAATTTTATTGCGACCAAATGGCGGCATATTCGTCAACGGATTTCGTTTCGTGGGGTCCCAAATTTGCTGACGTAAAGTAGCCTTATCCGGGAAACGAGCCTTCATCGCCATCAGTGGCGGGCCTGAGTTTCCTGTTTGTTGACCACCATCCATCATGTGGCAAGTCAGACAATTACCTTTTTTGCGACTCCACGCAAGTTCCTTGCCCTGCTTTACAGCGTCAGCGATCGCCAACGGCGATGTTAGCGCAGATATCAGCACGGCTGAAAGTAGCAGTCTTTTCTTCATTATACTTTCCTCTCCATAGCGAGTCAGAACAGAGCCTAACGACTCGATTCAACCATAAACGCTACCGCGTTTATTACGTCGTCGTTCGATAACGACATATTTCCCCCTTTCGCTGGCATTACCCCATCTTCCCCCTGATAACCGTTAATTGCGTGAACATTTAGGATATCCATTCCCTGCTCAATACGACTTACCCAAGCGGTCTTGTCACCGGTCTTAGGAGCGCCAGCTATCCCAGAGCTATGACAAGCTTGACATGCCTTATCGTACACACCTTCGCCCAACACTGCCGTATCTGAAAATACGATTTTAGTAGTACTTATCTCGTTACTTGTTCCCACTTCACTCGCGGCCGAGGGGTTCCCCTCATAGTGATTCGCGGCAACGCCAGAGTCTTCCTTAAAGTGGCCGGTCGGTGTCACACCGTTAATCGTTGTAACGATTTCGAATAACTTTGGATCTGCACAATTTTTGAAACAACGCTCGTTTTGGGCATCGGGGCGATTGTCCACGTAGAAATTTGCTTCATTCGGCATCTTCACGCGAGCGAAGGTTTCCTTATTCGCAATGAACTCATCGTCAACGATATCGTTGAGGTAAAGAATGTATGCTGATATTGAATAGGTCTCGTCATCAGTCAGCGATTGTGGCGCGGTGTAGGGCATCGCTCGATGAATGTAGTCCCATAACGTCGACGCGTATGGCCAGTAAGAGCCAACAGTTTTTTCTGGATGAAGGGTGTCGAGTGTGCCCTCACCGCCAGACAGGACGGGCCACCGGCCTTCACCCTCGCCAAACAGACCGTGACAACTTGCGCATTTGGCCTCGTAAAGGCCTTCTCCCGCGGCGACTGAACCTTCGCCAACGGGGAGCCCCATTCCGTCCGGTCGAACATCAATGTCCCAACCAGCGATGACCTCATCTGTGGCCGTAGTTCCAATACCAAGCGGGCCGGCCAGAAGCGTTCCGGACACTACTAAAGAAAAGAAGACGGAAGCAACGCTAAGAGATTTGAACATTGAATACGTCCCCACTCTCCGTCACGTTCCATGTATGAATAGAGTTCTTGTGATAGATCGACCAACCACCGCGCTCGTCTCGCAGTTGTCTCAATGTTGGTTGCACATACCCTGTCTCGTCGATCGCACGCGATTGAAGAAGCCATGGCTGACCAGTCCACTTCGTTTTATAACTGAACTGGGTCAACGCTTTGGGTAATACAAGCCCTTTAAGCTCGGTACGCTCCCAGTTCACGCCACCATCGAACGAGATATCTACGGCCTTAATCTTGCCACGACCCGACCAAGCAAATCCTCGGATCTCGACGAACCCAGGTTGTTTACAGGGTTTTTCCGGGCACGGTGACGTAATCACCGAATTAGCCTCTTGCACCCATGTAAACCGACGGGCCCGTCCATCTGGCATCAGGTCGGTGTATTTCGAAGTCTCCTCGCGATGGTGCCAGGGTTGATCACCTATCTCCAAACGACGCAGCCATTTTACCGAAGTATTACCCTCCCAACCCGGGTTAAGCATACGTAAAGGATAGCCTTGCTCAGGACGTAGCGCTTCTCCATTTTGGCCCCAGGCGATGATCGTATCGTCTAACGCCTTATGCAAGGGAATCGATCGCGACATACCCGCAGCGTCAGCACCCTCTGCTAGGATCCATTTTCCTTCAGGTTTAACACCAACCTCGTCAAGGAGAGTAGAAAGTTTAACACCTGTCCACTCGCAGCACGCCAGCATACCGTGCGTAAACTGCAGTGCTTCCATTTGCGCCCCACGCCACTCCATTCCACCATTCGCTGGGCACTCTATAAACCGAATCTCAGCGACGGAAGGAAATCGTCTCAAATCGTCCATAGTCAGGACCAACGGGCGCTCGACTAGGCCGTGGATGATCAAGCGATGCTGATCTGGATTAACGTTCGGAATACCACCGTGGTACCGTTCAAAAACCACTCCGCTCGGTGTGATTATTCCCTCGAGATCCTGCAATGGTGTCATCGAGATCGAGGAGGCTGCGTCTACGGTTAACCAAGGAACGGTCCGTCGTTGAAGATTCTCAAACTCAGACGGTTCACCGTAAGGCTTCGACACTACACCTGGGCCAAGATGGCTCTGCCATTCTGGGAGATTCGGAGGAAGATTCGAAGATGCGTTTACTTTCGAAATGATCTGGACGCTTGAAAGACCAGCTACTGCCGCGATACCACCTTTGAGGAAGTTACGGCGATCCATGCCTTTCATTCTCCGCGCCTCGGTTGCCATTGCTTCCATCAGCTTCGGAAGTGCCGGCTCGTAGAGTTTCCCCATCAACGTATCCTTTTATTGATTTAAGGTTCTATCTGTTAATAGGATAACTCTTCGAGCTCCCTGAATCAAAGAAAATAACCGAAAGTAGAATAACCGGTTAGCTTTGAACAACCACTCGCGGAGGCTATTTCAGACCTCACGAAACAACCGGATTCCGCTCGCCTGAGTCTTGCGGGATACATTGGAGGCTATATCCCATATCAAAATCTGACGACATTTCGAAGGCTGCCTGATTACACTCATCTAACGTCTCGAATGTCATACCCGTGTCAATTGGATCAAACGTCCCGGGCATAAAGTAGATTAGTACAAAAATTAATTTCATATTTATGATGATACTTAATTCTGCGGTTACTCCGCATTTAATGGGTCGATTTGCGACTAATTTCTGAGTCGGTAGCCTGACTTAAAGATATATCTGATTATCCCTAAGAATAAGCCCGCAAAAAGCATCACTGCAAATATCGAAATTTCGATTGAGACCTCTGAAACACCAAAAAAGGCCCATCTAAAGCCCGAGATGAGATACATCGCGGGATTAAACATACTGACGACTTGCCATGCCGGCGGAAGCATGTCGATGGAGTAGAAACTTCCTCCCAAAAAAACTAGGGGCGTAATAATCAAAGTCGGCACAAAACTAAGCTGCTCGAAGTTTTTAGCCCACAAACCTAATATAAAGCCCAGTAGGGAGAAGCAAAATGCGGTCACAATCAGAAACACGAGCGCTAAAGCCACGTGCTCTATTTTTAAGGACACGAATAAGAAAGACACCGCGAGAATGATAAACCCCACTACAACCGACTTTGTGGCTGCAGCGCCAACATATCCCGCAACAATCTCAAATGGCGAAATCGGGGCGGAAAGATGCTCATAGATCGTGCCAAGAAATTTGGGGAAATAAATACCGAACGAGGCATTTGCGACGGATTGGGTCATAACCGTCAACATGATTAAACCGGGTACGATAAAGGCCCCGTAAGAGACATCGCCGATCGGAAGCATTCGATTGCCGATAGCCGATCCAAACACCACAAAATAAAGAATCGTTGAGANCACCGGCGAAGCGAAGGACTGCAGTGGTGTTCGGAACGTACGAGCCATCTCGAAAACATAGATCGCTTTNATTGCCTGAAGATTCAAGNTTGGCCCNCCGTGACCAGCTCGATAAATATATCTTCGAGCGAGCTTTGCTCTGTATGGACATCATTGATCTGNATCTTTTCNGATCTNATCGCTAAAAGAATTTCTGATATTTTNGAGTCNGATAAGTCAACATTATATTTATAAATCAGNCNCTTNTTATCATTTTCTAANGTAATTCCTAAGTCCATCAATGNCGTTGACAATCCTGTTAANGGTTTGTCTAGATCAATAGAAAATTGCTTCTTTCCAAAACGCTCCATCAGTGCACTCTTGTCCTCAACCAACAAGACCTGTCCTTTATCGATCACCGCTATCCGATCCGCTATCTCTTCAGCTTCCTTTATGTAGTGGGTGGTTAGCACGACGGTCACACCGCCCGCTTTTAAGTCTTTTATCAAACGCCACATGTCGCGTCGCAGGTCAACATCAACACCAGCTGTTGGCTCATCTAAGAACAAAATTTGTGGCTCATGACTGAGCGCTTTTGCTATCAAGACACGGCGCTTCATCCCACCCGACAACTCTTTCACTGGTGAAGTCCGCTTATCCCACAAAGACAAGTCCTCTAGGATACGTTTTATCAGTTTTGGATTCGGGGACTTACCGAAGAGGCCCCTCGACAACGTTACAGTCCCCATCACTGTCTCGAAAGGCTCGAGCACGAGCTCTTGAGGTACCAAACCGATTAATGAGCGGGCCTCACGATAGTTTGTCCCTATGTCAAAACCACCAACAAACACATTTCCAGCAGTCAGTGTGGTGAGCCCACAAATTATCGAGATGAGGGTCGTCTTGCCGGCACCGTTGGGGCCAAGTAAAGCGATGATCTCGCCCGCATTAATGTCGACCGAAAGATCAGCGAGCGCGACTTTTTCATCCGCGTATTTCTTAGTAACGTTTCGGACTTCTATTATTGAAGACATCCCGAGGGCACCCGCCTGACCTTTAAAACCAATCAATCCCAATTAATGGAGGCTATTTATTTTATTTACAGGTGGCCCGATTCCCATGCGACGAGATACGGTCCCTAGAGTTCAGAAAAGTCTCGTTAAGCGTGACCAGGCGTTTTAAGCGGAACCGGGTTGGTCAGCAATGCAAAGACTAATCGCCCTATCCACCATTGAAGCGGGGTTTCCGTCGTCAATCTGCCCCTCATTCGCGGCAGACAAGAGGTACCAGCTTTCCTCTGACACTTGGCCACGCACGGCTAGCCGATCGCGATCGTTCCACACGCTCTCCAAGATAGAGATATCGCAGCGAGGTATGGAACCACACCGGCTTACGATTGCGAGCAGATTGTCAAAGGCTGCGCACTTTGAATGACTTGTTGAGGAGAAGCCACCGGCCTCGAGACTCTTCCTGACGTCGATTAAATTTAGAGCGGTGATTGTTAAATCGTGGATATAAGACATGTTTCTACCTCTCTTTAGTGCTTTAGGCGTTATGCCAAGGCGCACAAGCTGAAGTTCAAATACCTTTAAATATAAAAACATAAATATATCTTTATGTCAATGGATCTACATTTTGAACGGGAGTGGTACCGGTGCCTTTTGTCTTTTCTTTTTTTTATGGCGAACTCGGTCGAGAAAATTCAACTAACAAGAGATCAGCCGCTGTAGCACAACTCAACCTGCTAAATCCTCAACATTTCCATCGATACCCCAGAATTTGCACCTGGGCACACGTTCAGAGTGCGCTCAACGAAAGGAAAATTTTAGTAATCCGGAGAGCTCGACACTTACGCTTGGCGAGGACGTTAACCCGGCGATCGAGAATTGCCTCGAAATCTTTATTGAATATAAAATTGCAGAAAATTTTTTTTATGCTATAAATATTGCAAAATAAGAAAAACTTGGGCGTAAAAAATGAGTTTCAAGCTTGCTGTAGAGACCTTTAGTGGGCGATTAACGGATTCAGACAGGACTCTTGTCTCAATCATATTAAGTGATCCCTCCCAAGTTGTCTTCTATTCTGCGCACGAGTTGGCAAACCAAGGAGGCGTTCATGCATCCACGGTGGTCCGTCTGGCCCGCAAGCTGGGTTTTGACGGTTTTCCAGGAATGCGGAAAGCGCTCCAGAGCGAAACCAAGGTGGCTTTCGGGCCGGGCGAACGGGTCAGACGACGCTTGAGCAAGGCGGACGAAAGCTCAAGTCTGTCCATGCTAGTACATACTGAAATCGCTGCTATTGAGGCCATCGAAGAGACCATCTCCCAAGCCGAAATAGATAATGCGGCTAATATTCTTGCGGGCGCGAAAAACATATTCATTGTTGGTCGCGGTAGCGCTGCCCCCTTGGGTGTCCATCTCGAGCGACGACTAAGACGCTGGGGGTTTCAGGTATCCATATCGCTGAACATGCAGACACGTGATTTAGCGGCCAGTTTGATTGGTATGGGTAGGGGTGATGCATTGATCTCGTTTGCCTTTCAATCGCCCGATTCGCTTCAAGCTGGCTACTCTGCGCTCCTAAGGCACTCGCAAGCAGTGGGAACAAAATCGATCGTGATCAGTGACTCGATTGGGCCAACATTGCGACCTAATCCAGATGCTCTACTCAGTGTCAGCAGACCAGATGAGGCTGAGTTATCGATGCGCACTGCACCACTCCTCGTGTGTGAGGCGTTGGCAATAACATTGGCGCATTTGTCACCTGAACGGGCCGTCGGGAGTTCCGAGGCCCTCGAAAAGCTTCGAACCGCATTCAAGAGCGAAGAGGATTAAATGGAGTTAGCGATACGACGAGACAGTCCTCTGATGCGACTCATTCTGGATCCAGTGAATATCCTACTGATGATTTTGCTGGGAATCCTTTTTTACCTCGTTTTGTGGCCATTTTTGGAGCTTGTGTTGCACACTATCACGTGGGGCGACAGCGACCGCCGGCTCTCGCGTGACGCAGTTCCTGGAGAGTACACGTGGTTCCACTGGCTCGAAGTGACAGCCAGTCCGCTCTCGGAACGCATGCTATACGCACCACTGGTGAATACTCTTATCACCGGGGTCATCTCGACAGTAATCGCATTGGTCGTCGGGGGCGGCCTTGCCTGGTGCGTAATCCGCTCAGATATGCCCGGTAAGGGATGGTTACAGCCGGTCCTTACCCTGCCATATATCGTCCCATCGTTCGCGATCGCCTTGGCATGGGAAACTGTCTTTCGTAGCCCCAAGGTTGGGGGCCAACCTGGTCTCTACGAGACCGTTCTGGGAATCCCGCCCCCGGAATGGGTTTCTTATGGTACGTTTCCGATATCAATTACATTAGCGATGCATTACTTTCCATTCGCTTACCTTCTGGTCGCTGGCGCTCTGATGACTATCGACTCGCAGATGGAAGAAGGCGCCCTGCTCTCAGGCGCATCGCGGATGATGATCTTACGTAGGATTACCTTTCCCGTGGTTGCTCCGGCGTTTGCGGCGGCGTTCGTTCTCACGTTTGGAAAAACCATCGGCCAGTTCGCACTACCATTTTTGCTGGGCGCACCGACCCAGTTCCATACAATCGCCACAATGGTTTACGCAAACCTAGCGCTCGGTCTTGATTCAATGGCTTACGTATTAGCCATTCTGCTGATTTTAATGTCTTTACTCGCAATCTGGGCATCGAACAAATTCGTTGGAAACAACGCTCGTCGTTTCGAAACGATCAGTGGAAAAGGATTCAGAAGCCGTCAGGTCGCACTTGGTGGATGGCGCTGGCCTATCTTTTGGGGCGTGGCGACGTTCGGGTTTGTGGTGGGGGTCCTTCCGCTAATTTTACTCGGATATCAGTCACTGATGCTGATCGACGGCTTTTTCAATCTCAGTAATCTGACCATGCATTTTTGGACCGGACAGTCCGATCCAGAGATTGCGATGGGGGAACCCGGGGTTCTGCACAATGCAAATATCTTAGGAGCAGCCTGGAACACGATTGAACTTGCTTTCTTTTCGGCTGTGATAGCGTCTTTAGTCGGCCTGATAATCGCTTATATCGTTGTAAGGAAAGATAGCAATCCACTGGCCAGGATGTTGGACCAGATCGCTTTTATCCCCTTCCTGTTCCCATCGATAGCTTTCGGCGCGATGTATCTAACTATGTTCGCCGAAGCCCGTGGCCCAATCCCAGCCCTCTACGGCACGTTCACGCTATTGGTATTAATTTCGGTAGTAAATCGACTGCCCTACTCCGTAAAAACTGGTGTGACCGCGGTAACACAGATCGGGAGAGAACTAGAGGAAGCTGCAGAAGTCGCAGGCGCGAGCTGGGGTCGACGTTTCAGGAAGATAATCGTACCGCTCGCGAGCTCCGGGGTGGTGACAGGCATGATGGTCAGTTTTGTGGGTGTGATGAGAGAACTGTCACTGATCATTCTGCTGATTACACCCTCCACGAGGGTCTTGATGACGGTCGGTTTCAACTACGCGGAAGAAGGTCTCACGCAGCTCTCTAACGCATTGGTTCTGATCGTCGCCATGATTACCATCGCCGGTGAACTGATTCTGTGGTGGGCAGGGAAAAGCAAACTCGTTCGATTACGCGAAAAGAACTCTTAAAGGTTAAATAAAGATGGCCAGCATTGAAATTGAGAATTTGACCAAACGTTATGGCGCGATGACAGCTCTGGATAACGTATCTTTGAAAATCGAGTCTGGCGAGTTTCTGGTTTTACTTGGACCATCCGGGTGTGGAAAAACGACACTATTACGTTGTCTGGCGGGGCTAGAGACACCCGACGAGGGTGAGATATATATGGACGGAGAACTCGTATTCTCCTCCAAGCTCAAAAGAATCGTACCGCCCGGTAAGCGCAACCTCGGGATGGTCTTTCAGAGTTACGCGTTGTGGCCACACATGACCGTACGTGACAACGTAAAGTTCGGACTCGATGTCCTAAACCTATCTGAGTCCGAGTCGAAAGACCGGCTTGATCAGGTATTAAAAGATCTTGGTATGAGCGACCTACAGAATCGCTACCCCTCCGAACTATCGGGTGGTCAACAGCAGCGGGTTGCCCTGGCGCGGCTATTGGCGACGAAACCACCAGTGTTCTTGATGGACGAACCCTTATCGAACCTAGACGCCCGGCTCCGGATGGACATGAGGGTCGAACTAAAAAAATTTCAGGCATTCACCGGTTCCACGACAGTGTACGTTACGCACGATCAGACCGAGGCCATGACCATGTCGACCCGTGTCGTGGTAATGCGAGATGGGCAAATACAGCAAGTGTCTCCACCCTCTCAGCTGTATAAGCGTCCAGAGAATACCTTCGTCGCTGACTTTATCGGGATGCCCCGAATTAATCTCATTCAGGCGAATCAGTCTGACGGAAAAAATCATCTTTACAGCAACGGAGATATCGACATCGACATCGGGTGGGACGAGGCACCAAGCAGCATAGTCGTTGGAGCACGTCCTGAAGACCTAAAAATATCGAAAAAAGAGCTAAAAGGTAGTCAGACTTACGAGGTTTCCTCCGTGCTACCCAACGGCCCTGAAACAATAATCCAACTTACGAAAGGAGGTACAATTCTACTCGCTCGAATTGGTCACGAAATAGACGTACATGAAGGCGAGAAGGTCACGGTTCAGTTTGATCAAAAGGCGCTCAATGTCTACGACGCCAAAAGTGGAGCCCTTTTAGGCCCGCCTATCGATACAGACAGGACCAACTGATGCGCTCCGAGATCGTTCTCGGAGCGTCAAAAAACCCACTTGGGAGGAACTATTATGAAAACGGAAATAAAAATAAAAAAGGCGTTTAAGCGAGGATTAACAATCGCTGCCATGTCCGCTTGCATGCTGTCTGGTAGTAATACCTTCGCGGACGATGCTTGGCTGAAATCCGCTGGGCTCGGACCTTCCGCGCCCGCGAAACAAGACTGGGCAGCCATCGAGAAAGCGGCCAAGGCGGAGGGCAAAGTAGTTATCTACTCGGTCTCATCACGTATCGCTAAACTCGCACCAAAGTTTGAAGAAAAATATGGGATTGAGGTTGAGGGATACGATATTCCTTCAGACCTCCAACTCGAAAAATTCCGGCGGGAACACAAGGCCGGTGTTTACAGTGTCGACGTTCTTTTTAATGCTGAGGCACCTATGCTGCTCAATGAGGCGCTACCGGACAAATTGGTCTGGAATTTTGTGCCGGATAATATTGCCGGAGAGCTAAGTGCTGGTGAAAAAGAACCTTTATTAGTACAGAGGCACAGTAGCCGTGTGGTGTATTACAACACCGCGTTGAATCCCAATGGCCCTCCGATCGACTCATTATGGGATCTAACACGTGAGGAATGGAAGGGCAGAACCCTTCTGCCGAGCCCACTTGAGGATGGTATTTCAGCTAATTTTATGCAGACTATCTTGCTTAACTCGGACGCTATGGAAGCTGCGTACAAAGAGGAGTTCGGTAAGGATGTCGAGTACTCGAAGGCGGTATTGAAGGCAGTCAAAAAGAATCCTCTTATCGATAAACCGACGGCTTCGATGGAATGGCTCCATCGCTTCTTGAACAACGAGCCGGTGTTCCAGGGATCAACTACCAAGATCTTCAAGAACGTTGGCGACGTCAAGCAAGACAAAGCTCCTATAGGCATCACGACCTTTTCCAAAATGCGGAAGAATAAAAAAGATGTTTATGCGGCCGAGCCTATCTATAACTTGAAACCCGCATTCGGAGTCAGCTACCCCACCTCCCTGATGGTGGCGGATATGGCGCCGCATCCCAACGCGGCGAAACTTCTCATCCGCTACATGATGGAAGAGGGTTTCAAGCCTTGGAACGAGCCAGGCGACTACGCGGCCCGGGCACCAGTCGAGGCGCGTCAAGTTAAGGACTATGGATTGCCAGCCTTTAATGATCTGGGATTAATACCCTTGGACCCTGATCAGGTTTACAATTCAAAGTATGAATTCTTATCTCTTTATCTATCACTGAATTAGAAAACTTTGGATGGCGCCACACTTAAAATGCGGCGCCATCCTGTCTTTGTCAGTAGCTTTTAAAGATACAAACCCAGCTTAACCGTTAAGGACACATGAATGATCCACGCCATTCTATTCGATGCAGGCGATATTCTTTACAGCAAACCGAGTCGTCAGCAAGCTTTCGATACATTTTTGCTGTCTCGTGGTTACGCTGCCTCGAAAAACCCGGATCCGATAGCAAAGGAAATGCGTTTAAAAGCCCACGCGGGACAAATGAGCGAGCTAGAGTTTTTTGAGAGATTAATGGCACATCATGGTGTGAATCATCCGAAAGATGTTGAGGATGGGATTGAATTACTCCACGCGGAACAGCGAAAAGTGGTCTTCTTCGACGGCGTAGCAGATACTCTATTTGAATTAAAACGACAGGGATTCAAGCTAGGAATCGTAACGAACACCTATAACTCTCAGCAGGAAAAATATAAATGGTTTGCTGCGCTAGGGATCGACCAGGTGTGGGATACGTATGCAAATTCCTGTGATTTACAGATTATTAAGCCAGATCCAGCCATATATATGGCGGCTCTAGATCCTATAGGGGTGCGTCCCCAAAACGCAGCCTTCGTGGGGCACGCAAAAAAAGAATTAGACGGCGCCAAGGCGCTAGATATAACAACCATTCGGTTTAACCCAGATCCTGATTGCCTTGAGGCGGACTTTACGGCCAATTCATTCAGAGACATCCTCGACTTGTCATGCATCGTCGAATCGGCGAACACCATGTCGGCCAACAAGCCGTCGATATGACATTATTCAGCCTGATTCTAAATCTAGTCGCAGCAGCGATTCTGCTTATTTGGTCGGTCAAATTAGTACAATCTGGTATTGAGAGGGCGCACGGTTCAAGGATACGTCGTGCGCTACAGCAAGCGGACAGCCAAAGGGTTAAATCTGCAACATTCGGTTTGATGCTGGCTATCCTACTGCAAAGTTCTACGGCAGTTGCTGTTCTAACAGCGAGCTTCGCCTCAACTGGTCTGATAACACCCTCGGTGGGAATCGCGGCGGTGCTTGGAGCTGACCTCGGCTCGGCACTAGTCGTACAAATTCTATCCTTTAATCTGAGCTGGCTGATTCCGATTTTTCTGATCGCGGGAGGCATTAGTTTTTTCAAGGGGAAGACTCCTGGGGCGAAACAGACAGGGCGCGTTCTGGTTGGAATAGCTCTAATTCTCATTTCACTCGCCATGCTAGGCGAGGCAACTCAGCCCCTCCAGCGCAACACGTTTGTCCCGCTTGCGGTCGATTACCTGAAAGCGGACCCCGTAACGGCCTTCCTGATTGGTGGAATTTTTACATGGTTGATCCACTCAAGCATCGCTACCCTGCTGCTCATTATTGCCCTCCTGGCGCAGGGAATAATCCCATTCGATGTGGCCGTAGCTCTGGTCCTGGGAGCAAATGTCGGGGGAGCCCTCATAGCAGTGATCCTTACAAGGGAGGCTGACAAGGCCGCACGTCTGGTTACGGTGGGTAATCTTTGTTTGCGTGGTACGGTCGCTATTCTTTTATTAGTAGCGGCACAAATCTGGCCCATACCCGAAAAATTCGTTGTGGATGCGAATATTCATTACTTGGTCGGATTTCACGTCGGACTTAACTTTGCTCTGGTTATCTTAGGGCTTCCCCTTGTCCGGCGAGTGGAAATAATTCTCGACAAACTAATCCCCTCAGATAATTCGGCCACAAACGGCGTCGGGGCCAACAGACAGAGCGTATTAGAGACCGAAAAGATCCACATACCAACGCACGCCCTCACCAGTACCACCCGCGAATTGTTATACCTTTCAGAGCTCGTACAAAAAATGTTCGAGCCAGTGATGGAGCTCTTCGAAAAATGGGACAAACCCCTAATTGACGACCTGCAGGCGCTGGAGATTGAGGTCAACAGCGTTCATAAACGCGTTAAGAATTATGTTACCGAGATCATTCGGCATAACCTCACCGAAGAAGAATTGACACGTAGTCGCGAGCTGGTTATGTACGCAGACAACATGGAAGCTGCGGGAGACGTTATTGTAAAAAACCTATTTAAGCTCACGGCAAAACAAAAAAAGAAAGCGCTCATTTTCTCAGACAAGGGACGAGAAGAACTGACAACTCTACACAACCGGATTCTTGTGAACATGCAACTGGCAATGAACGTGCTTCTGTCGAGTGACCTCGAGAGCGCACGGCAACTTGTTCGAGAAAAGGGAGCCGTGGGAACGATGGTACTGGAAAGTCACCGTAACCATTTAGATAGGCTTCGGGATGGGGATTCTGCAAGCCTCCGATCCAGTAATACACACATCGAAACATTAAGAGCTCTGCGACAAGTCAACTCCGCGTTCTCATCGATCGCTTATTCATTAGTCGCAGAACGCAGCCGTATCGGATAGCTCATTTATTGGGCTAAACACGATCCGGACATTTCCAATTGACGAGACCCAGCTTTGAGGCACCTGCGACAGCAAGACATTCGCGTGTAAGCCATTAAAGGACGTCAACAAGCCTAAGACCAAAGACTCGCCCATTAAAAAGGGAGCTAAACAGCTCCCTTCGCGAAATGGTAATCTCGAGCGATCACATTTCAGTGGGCTAGCGCACGACCTCAGGAGTTATCCTGAACCTCGCTACGGCAACCAACATCACTCAAAATTAGACTCAATTCACTAGACATTGGATCACCTCCTTCATATTTTTGCTGGACATCGCGTAAACATACTTGATCCTTCTAAGGTGTCAATCGAAAAGGGCTTATACGTCGATCTAAAAGAAAGAGCCGCACGAAAACGCCACATCTCCATAAAAAATCACACGTATCACAATAGGCGACGGGCCTTGGTTTCAAAGAGAATCCAATAGACTCATCTCGTTATCCAAATATTTTCATGAAACTTTGTAATTATTGATTTTTTGGATCAAGGTCAAAATTGTTAATGCAACCAGTTTGCAAAAAAAAAGGCTCTTACGCTTTCCTGTCCCCTCATTAGTCGGCTGTTCCAATCTTTCAAACCGCGAATTTACGAGCGCAAGTTAATCAGTTTTTGCGTGCATCAACCCCCCCTCCCGACTAATTGGATCATTAGTATTAGAGACTAATAGACCGAACCTACCCCTGCGGATCTCAAAACCGTACAGCGCCATGTGTCATGCTCCCCAAGGTAAGAGTGATCAAGTTTCCGAAAACCTTCGCTACAATCACCGGAGCTCAATAAATCTCCTCTTGGTGTTTCCAAGCAGTTGCTATTGAATGTGAGGAGAGTACCTTGACTGACGAGACTCATTCACGAACCTAAGGACAGAGTAATGAAAAAAATAATAGTTTCTGCACTTCTTGGGGCGCTTGCCTTCCCCGCGTACGCAGACACAACCGATCAAAGGTGGATGACCATCGTTGAATTAAAGAAACAGGGTATGCACTGCGTTGATGACCCTAATTGTTTCAATCGATACCACCCCGAAATACCTGCACGTGCTAAGGCCAACGTAGGAGACATGATCGTCTACCACACACGTGATGCTCTGGATACAGAGTTCACTCTAGACTCCATTCCCGCCGATCTGGCCACGGTGGACCTTGGATTGGTGCATCCGATGACCGGACCCGTCCATATCAACGGAGCGAAACGTGGTGATGCCATTGAGGTAGAGATCGTAGACATTGCTCCTGATCAATACGGATACACTGTAATTGCACCTGGTTTCGGTTTCCTACGTGATGTTTTTACAGAACCGTATATTGTGAACTGGCGATTAACCCGAACCGGTGCAGTATCACCGGGCATGCCGGGCGTCACTGTTCCCTATGAGGCATTTCCTGGCTCGATCGGCGTAATGCCGGGTCTACCGGAGATCGAAGAGATCAAAGCACGTGAGGCAGATCTCGCCGCCGTGGGCGGAGCTGTGCTTGGCCCATCCGGGGCAGGCGCCCTCCCCGCTGATCTTTGTGGAGAAGGTGGTCGGGCAGAAAAGAATTGTCTAAGGACCATCCCTCCCCGCGAGAACGGTGGAAATATGGACGTGCAGCAAATGCAAATCGGTACCCGGATAATATTCCCTTGCTTTATCGACGGCTGTGGCGTCTTTGTTGGAGACGTCCACTATGCTCAGGGTGACGGTGAGGTGAGCGGCACGGCTATTGAGATGGGCGCTGTGACAACTCTCCGAGTCCGCAAGATCCACAAGGGTAAAGGCGCCTCCATGGACATGCCTGCGACTATGGGTAATGACCAGATTATCGATATGGAGCCGACCCGGTACTATCAGACCGTCGGGATACCGATTAAAGGCAAGGGTGAGATCCCTCCGACCCATCAATACCTGACTGGCGCCCCTATCGCGAATCTCGAGAACTTGAATGAAGACTTGACCATCGCAGCAAGACACGCGCTTTTGCAAATGATTGATTACCTCGTGGAAGAACATGGTCTGACAAAAGAACAGGCCTACGTTCTGAGCTCAATCGCGGTAGACTTGAGAGTCGGGCAGGTGGTTGACGTTCCCAACTATGTCGTCACAGCTGTATTGAATCTCGATGTCTTCGATAAGTATCGGCATTACTAAAGGCAGTGTCGCGGGGGCAGCCGCCCCCCGGCCGTGAATTATGAGAAGGCGATCTTTTCTGACAAGTTTGTTACTGGCCCCGGCTGCGTTTGCGCACTCACCCTGGGGCCAGTACACGGTATATCGGCAAAAGCATCTACTAATACTCAGCTCAAAAACTGATCCAGATTCATATCCATACTCAGAGCGACTCGTTAGCGCAATTAATAGAGAGCAGCCGAGCGCAAAAGCGAGGGCAGCTCGCGCCAAGAACCTAGACCGCTGTCACAGTCTCTTCTTAACGAACCAAATGCAGTTCATGCTGTTACCCTATCAAACAACCGTCGAGATGCGAGAAGGCACAGGACAATTCTCGGACCGAGACGCCCTACCGATAAAAACGATCTATGAGTTTGGTGATTTAACTTTTAGCGTGCGCTCAAATATTGATCCGACCATAATACGAATAGTGACTTATTCGATATTGGAACAGTTGCATAGCTTACCAAAAGCCTCCAAACCAGCGAAAATGCTTGAAATTGACACGATACATAACGAGAGCCTGACCGCTATAAAAAAATTCCTGGCGCAAAACCCGAAATCATAACCAGTGTTTGAATCAATCAAGCAAAGGTATTCCGCCAAATAAACTTGTAAAAATTAATTACCAACATGAAGATACGGCCACGCTGTACCAGTGTAACGTCTCTATAATTTGAGGTGCCTTTGATGCAAATAACCCTTCTCGACGGGGGCCTTGGACAGGAAATTTACCGTCGATCAAAGCTCACTGAGGCTCTCCTTTGGTCAGTGGAGGCAATGCTCAACGAGCCAGAGATCGTTACAGAGGTGCACCTAGAATTTATCCTAGCGGGCGCTGAAATATGCACGCTTAATACATATACAGCTACGCCTACAAGGCTCCGATACTCTGATCGTGGAGATGACTTCGAGCTAGTACACGCAATGGCCTCGCGAGCTTTGCAGGAAGCCATCCAGAAGAGCAAGCGCCCCGTAAAAGTTGCTGGTTGTCTCCCCCCTCTGCACGGTAGCTATCTTGAAACGCCCGCCCGGACTCGGAACAGTATGTCGGATGAATACTCGCAGATAGTTCAATTACATCCCACAGTTGATTTATGGATAATAGAAACGATGACCAACCCACTCGAAGCGGAGGCCGCGGTCACAGCCGGCCTGGAAAGTGGTAAACCAGTTTTCCTCGCTTATCGTTTAGAAAAAAACGGTCGGCTAAAATCAGGACAAACACTCAAAGAGGTTAAGGCTTGCTTCGATCACCAGGATCTTAATGGCATCCTCGTTAATTGTAGCGAGCCCGAGGTCATAAGTGATCACATAGCGGAGCTGTCGGACTTTGATATGCCATTTGGCGCATACGGAAATGGTTTTGTGAGTGTGGATCCACTTGCCCGTGGTGAGTCTGTGTCAAGGCTACAAGCTCGTAAAGACTTATCACCAACGAAATACGCGGATTGCGTAGAGCAATGGATATCTATCGGTGCGACTATCGTCGGGGGTTGCTGCGAGATCTCACCTGCCCATATANAAGAAATAAAGCGCCGCCTTTNAGAATTTAATTAATTAATTTAGTCGATTTCGGGGCATGCGACTTTANACAGAACTCTTTTANAAAATCACCTTCGACAAAGNGCAAGCTCTCGGCTTACGCAAGGCTTTACTGCGGGTCAGTGCCATCGTTATCCCATACCAAAAAGTCGTTCCCCCAGCACCCAATGAATGACCAAAGGCACCAATAGCGCAAAAATNGTCACACTTCTGTAATGGTCCNAAANCGCAAGACTGACAATATAGAAGATAAAGATCGTCCAGAGACCTATCACTAGGANATNCTCGANNANCNTAACCAGTCTCATAGCTCATCTCNAGCCAAGTCTTATNTATGCTTCCAGCCCTGTTTCCATTTACAGCTATTTTTTAAGACACGCCAGTCGACGGCGATCCTTCTCTTATTAATAACCGCCTCCAATGCACAGTACACAACCGCTCCCCTCTCATCGAATTCAACGTCAACCACTAAAAAATGTTTTTCGTTGTTCTTCGGTTGAACAGCAGTCCATTTGCTTTGAAGTAGTTTCGCAGGATTAACTTGATTCATGCAGGCCCCTGAAAGCGATGGAACTTAAAAAATTTCTTTTAGCGAACTCATCGCCGAAGATGAGGTACTGAATTTAACATTTACATTGGTGTTTATTAGCCGAGATGGTGGAGCTAGGCGGGATCGAACCGCCGACCTCTACAATGTCATAATCGATTAGAAGAGCAACCGGGGCAACTGAGTAAACCTGTCGCTTCCACAATTTCCAACATGCTAAGCAAATTGCTGCGTAAATCGATAGCGCAAAAACTACCGATAAGATTTCACTAGTCATAATCTGACTGCTTCTTCCGTAGCGATGCGCGCGAAGATTAAACAGTCAGGAGGGCATTCAATCTCGTTTACCTGAAATGTTCCAACATAACGCAAAAGATTTGAACCTAGAGCATCCTTGGATTTAGCGAACACAATGTGTGATCTTTTTTGTTGCTTTCGTTCAGTATCTCTCTGTTTTTGGATGGATAAAATCCCATCCATATCAGTTGCGCGCTCAAGTATTCGTGTTCCGTTATTAACTAGTTCGTTTTCCCAGATCCCGTGAGGATAAAGCCTTGGAAACCAAACGTTGTCACGTGAACCGTCTGGAATAGTCCATGCTCCTTTCATCCATCCTCTCCCCTTAAAACCAAAGCATTTCATTACCTCTACCTGAGTGCGGAATGCGTCATTTTTATCGACCGAAACGTATCCTCGTTCGATCACTGGTTTAGACGAATAACGAGAATCAAAGTCCCACGGCTCGAATAATCCCTGCCTTTTGTGGCTAGCCACAATTTCAACGACATCTTCTACAAAATTGTTAACCTCTCTATTGATCACTGCTAAATCCTTTTCGTTTCCGTCTTGTCCAAGAATTTTTATGCGTTGTATTTTGTGACCTGTTGTCTCTATGATATCTCTCTCTCGAAGCGCATCGTCGTCCTTCTGCTCTTTATGAAAAGGCTCATCAATCTCCAGGTGGATATTTACTTGAGGAAAAAATAAATCTGAAAATGCCCTTCTTCCATCGGGCCGTTTAACTAACTGCTGAGAAATAAACTCGATATCGTGATCGATCTGTTGAATTATCCTGGAGACGATATACAACTCCCAGCGTTTGTGGGTGAGCTTCGCTAAGGTCCGCAAAACGTAATCATTTTTCGTTTTCATTTATTGGTTCTCGACTGGCACCTACACTAGACTAGGGTGAGCAGTTAGAGATACTGATTCAATTTTTCTGCCTGCTCATCAGTCACGAAAGGTCGACGCGCTTCCTCGTTCAATTTCAGAATTAAAGGCGCAAACTGTTGGCATACATGCTCGTAATATTCGGCCAGAATTGGAAACTGACTAGTTCTGTCGTCTAAATCGCTAAACACATGACTGATATCGAACCTATCCGAATTTTCATGTGTGCATGACGCAATCAATATTTCAAACGCAGCATCTATCTTTGCTTTGGAGTCTAACCCCTCTTCTAATAAACCAAAGAAATAAAGGTCAGCAGTATAGTGATCGATGTCTGTTATTTTTTGTTTCTCGATAAAGGCTTCAAAAACACCGTACAGATCAGCCGAGACTTTTCGGATTTCATCGTCCGGAACGGTCTCGTATCTTTTAAATACATCACAACACCAATGAAGATCTGGAAGACTATCTATAGAAAACCAAGACCGAAAATTTTGTCTGAAGGCGGGGAAAAAGGTAGCAACTTTTTCAGCATCTTCCTCTTGTTCAACTTCGTAGAGCGAATTTACAAATTCTTCAAGATCATTAAAACTAATCTCTGGATGTTCTTGGGCCTCATTGACCGATTGCGCTTGTTCAGTAGTCTCCGCAGTTGGAGATTCTAGTCTCACTTTTTTGTTCTCTTTCCGAGTAATCTTTCTCTCATCTTCCTGCTGGGCAGCATTAAGAGTGCTATCGTCATCACACAAATAACTATCGTCAGACCCCGAAACTTGGACCTTAAGACCGAACTCCTCTTCGAACTTCTCTTCTAGATTACCAACTTTCATATTTCGAGCCACAGCGAGTGCTTTGCCGCTGCCTTTCTTTTTACGCACTTGTGATAATGTTTTGCTAGAGTCTGCGAATGAACGCCCATCATAAATTCTTAATGACAAACCGAACTCTTCTTTGAAAGCCTTTTGGAGAGTGGCTACATTCATCTGTCCCGTAATAGATATACCGGCCATTTCGCACCTCTTTTTTGAAATTGTATGATCGAAAAACTAAACAAAACTAATATAAAAATCAAGGTAAGGACTGCTCCCAAGACTCAAGTTGGTCTGGCTTTTTTGCGCATTTTGAAAACTCCAAAATCTCGTCCACCATCGCATTTCTAAAGCGAAATTAAGAAAATGTCACACACCATACGGTCAAATATCCTCAATGTTTGTTGCCGACAATTTTTGACGAGCGTGACAAGGAAACGTAGCCTTACGATTGTATTTTGATGACTAGATAACTGAATAATAATGATCAACGAAAACCAGCTAACTGAATTAAACGGCATAGGTTGCGACTTATCTTCTGAACTCGAGGACTGGTTGCATAACGACGCAGAAGGCCAAAACTTTGGATCTTGTTACGTAAACGGGTTCATGCATTGCAACTTAATTTTCAGTGTCGAACATGAAACCCTTGTTCTTGAGTTCGATGTAATAAGTGACGCTGGCGAGAAAGTAAAAACTGGAGAATCTACTTGGGAATGGCGCTATTCAGGGGATTTTGATGAGGGATGCTTTTTGCGTGGTGTAATGGGGGAGTTCCGGGAACACATCCTCGCGCAAGTTAGCCAGGTAACCAAAGAAGTCAATGCAGACTCAGATATGATCATTAGGGCATCTGTCAGCGGATACCAAGACTAATAAATCAAGTCGTAGTACACCTAGCACCTTATACTAACTCACGAGAACATCATCATTTCAATAAACTAATGGGATCGAATAGGGACCGCATGGGAAAGTTGATCCCTCGGCTTGGAACGC
>PBZS01000003.1 GCA_002730235.1 Gammaproteobacteria bacterium
ACAAGTACTAACGCCTAATTATGACGTACCGCCGACCATCATCGTTAAGGGGCAGGGCTGTAAACTATATGGCCAAAATGGGGAATCATATTTAGATTTAGCCGGGGGCATCGCGGTTAGTGCTCTTGGTCACTGTCACCCCGACGTAATCAAAATACTAACAGAGCAAGCCAATAAGGTCTGGCATCTGTCTAATGTTCTGGCAAATGAACCCGCCATTCATCTTGCAAAGGCACTGGTCAATGCCACCTTTGCCGACCGTGTATTCTTTTGTAATTCTGGAGCAGAAGCAAATGAAGCCGCTATCAAGGCGGCTCGAAAGGCCGCCAACGAGCTGTTCGGAAATGAAAAATACGAAATAATTTGTTTTGATGAATCTTTCCATGGTCGCACAATTGCAACAATAACAGCTGGAGGACAACCGAAATACAGAGAAGGTTTCGGTCCAATGCCCGAAGGATTCACTCATATTCCAATCAATCGCGGAGATATCTTAGAAAGAGCAGTCTCAGAAAAAACTTGCGCCATTATAGTTGAGCCCATTCAAGGCGAGGGGGGTGTAAGACCTATTTGCCCAAAATTTTTTGAAAAAATCCGTAAACATTGTGATCGTGTTAGTGGCGCGCTTATCGTTGACGAAGTGCAAACAGGAATGGGGCGAACTGGAAAATTATTTGCATACCAACACAGCGGCGTCACTCCTGATATCCTAAGTTCCGCTAAAAGTCTTGGCTGTGGATTTCCAATCGGCGCGATGTTGTGTAAGGAGTGGATTTCGGAACATTTTGTTCCCGGAACTCATGGGAGCACCTACGGAGGAAACCCTCTCGGGACAGCAGTGGCAGGAAAAGTGCTTGAAACTATTAACCAACCTGAGCTTCTAAATAATGTTCTTTGTCGCGGCGAGCAGTTGATGCAAGGACTCAATGAGCTTAATAAAAAATATAAGCTTTTTAAAACGGTTAGAGGCAAAGGGCTACTAATCGGCGCGGTCTTGCAGGAAAACTACGCAGGTCGATCGAGTGAACTGACAACGCTTACCATGCAAGAAGGTTTAATGACGCTAGTTGCGGGTCCCGACGTGCACCGCTTTGCGCCGCCACTGATCATCTCTGCATCCGAGATTGACGACGCACTTACAATGCTCAACCGCGCATATAGCCACTTTAAAAAACAACCTTGATCATAACGAGTAAGTTAAACTGATGTACATGACTACAAATCAAGCTAAATCGGGTTTTCTGTTGGCGATACTCGCACTTTCGCTATCGCAAGGCACAATGGCTTTCGACGTGGCGGGGCTTCGTCTAAACGATTCTGTGGATGATTTCCAGAACCTCGTAAGCCCAGCCAAAGAATATTTAACTATCACACATGATCGTGAGGGGAAAATTGTTCGGATTTTTTACCAACAAGAAGGTTTGCCAAATGATCTAAAAACGCAAACGAAACTAGTAAATCGTATTTGCGACAAATACGGCCGCGTCACGTCCTGTTCGCTGGCGCTTTCAGAAATAAATTCAAGGGATAGGAACTTCTTGCGATTCTTTCATCTCTACCGTGATGAGGGAGAGAATCAGGAATTACGAGCACGTATTCGACGCACCAAAATAATTAGCCTAACGCCTGAACTTACGGTAGAAATTGATTTAGTAAACTCGACCTATGCAAAAAAATTACGAGACCAAAAATCAACGGCTTCCGACCTGATAGACTTCTAAAACTTCAACCTACGAAGTTTGGTCGATTTATGCCCGATGCTAGTTACTGGCGCGATTTTTTAATCAACTCATCCAATAGATCAAATAGTTGACTTTCACCACCCGCCTGCGTAATTCCGGTCACGTGACGACCATTTACTACGAAAGCTGGAACACCTCGGATGCCATAAGCTCTGGTGCGGGCGTCCGCAAGCCGCAAAGCACTCTCCGTTGCAAAGCTATCTAGCTCTCGCTTGACTAAAGCTTGATCAGCGCCAAACCTCTCAAAGAATGCCAAGACATCATCAACCCTTTGAAGATGCTGACCCTCGCGATGAATAGCGTTAAACAGGGGCTCGTGAATCGTCTCCAATAATCCAATATTTTTAGCCACCCAGAATATTCGGGCGTGCATTTCCCAGGATCGGCCAAAAACTACGGGAATCTGAACAAAATTCACGTCTGCAGGAAGCCTTTCGACCCAAACTTTCAATGCTGGATCAAGAGAATCACAATGCGGACATCCGTACCAGAACAGCTCTACAACCTCAATTTTCTCTTGGCCCGATGTCACGACTGGTTTCGCCAATGTTTGATAATGAATACCTTCTCGGAATTCGCTTGCGAAACCAAGTTGACTCACTACCAAGCCTAAGCTGAAAAATAAAATCGAAAAGACACGTTCAAACACTATTTGAGACCCTCAGCATAACTGGAAACCGCCTTAATATCGGAGTCAGACATATTCTGCGCAACGCCGTTCATCATGACATTTAAACGCAAACCATCGCGAAATGCTCTGAGCTGGACTTCAGAATATCCTGCCCATTGACCCTTCAGCGACGGGAAAACCGCTGAGCTTAAACCCAAACCTATTGGGCCATGGCACGCGGCACAAGCACTAATACCCTTGTCTATGTCACCAAATCGATAGAGTTGCTCACCACGTTCTAAAAGGTCAGCCTGAACCGCACCACCGGAGACCGTTTGTGTTGCATAGTAAGCCGAAAGATCCGCGATATCTTTTTCCGACAGAACCGCAGCCAGCCCCGCCATGATTGCATTTTCACGTGATCCATCGCGATAAGCCCTCAAAGTCGATACAAGATAGCTCACATGTTGTCCGGCCAATTTTGGGAAATCGGCGGTGCCACTGTTGCCATCTGATCCATGGCAGGCTGAGCAAGTTGCGCTTTTTATCTTACCCTGATCCGCGCTGCCAACATAAACATTCTCGATTGTCGAATCAGCTGCCACGACCAGCGTCGAAGCTATCACCAGTCCAATAGCAGTGAGTAAAGACTTCATTCCTTTCATCTCTTTTTCGAAAGATCACTAATTTTTTGATGGCATAGTATACATTGCACCTAAAATTTATGCAGTGAAGGATTTAATAATCGTGCGCGATACTCAGCTTGACCCGAAGCTGGCACAAGCAAATTTCTTGGTCAGTGCCCCCTCGCTTAATTACTGCCCCGCGGAATGCGGTCCAGAGGTTGGCTTTTGCGGTCGCTCAAACGCGGGCAAATCCAGCGCCTTAAATACTTTAACTGGCCAGAAAAATTTAGCTCGAGTATCTAAAACACCCGGCCGTACTCAACTAATCAATTTTTTTAAAGTTCCTGGAACAGGTGGCTTTCTCGTGGATTTGCCCGGGTACGGGTTCGCCAAAGTTCCTGAAGCGATGAAGCGACAATGGCAGTATCATCTCGGAAAATTTATCGCTGAACGCCAAACTCTAACCGGGCTCGTGCTCCTAATGGATGTAAGACACCCGATGACAGCCCTCGACCAACAGATGCTCATATTCGCTGATCATCGTGAAATAGATACGCTTCTTTTACTGACGAAAAATGACAAGCTGAGCCGCAACCAGGCAGCAAAAGCAAGACACTCCGTCCAGAAAAGAAGACCCCACTCGTTAGTTTTGAACTTCAGTAGCCTGGACAAGACTGGACTTATTGAGGCTTCAAGCTGGGTTAGGCACCATCTTGAGGGGTGAATAAAATAAAACCTCAGCAGCTTACACCGAGGTTTCATTATCCTAAAGGAATCTAACCAGTACAACGAGAGAGGGAATATCGTTGCCTCTATATAAAGACAACTTGGATCCAAAAAAGTTCAAAAAAGTACTAGAAAAATTAGTGCGCCTCAAACCAACTCCTACCAGTTCCTATTTGGACAACCAGCGGTACCGTTAATTCTGCGGCTGACTCCATCTCAGACCTTATCAACTGACGTGCTTTAACAAGATCTTGGTCCATTACCTCAAACACAAGCTCATCATGTACCTGCAATAGTAAATGACATCCAATATCGGTCAATTTAAGTGCACTTTGAACTCGCAACATTGCACGTTTAACAATATCCGCAGCGGTACCCTGCATCGGAGCGTTAATCGCTGCACGCTCGGCCGCTTGCCTAACGGGAACTTGCTTCGATCGGATGTCGTGAAGAGTCAACCGCCGCCCGAAAACTGTTTCGACATATCCTCTTTCATGCGCCATGGTTCGCGTTGAATCCATATATCGTCGCACACCGGGATATTGCTCGAAATACCGATCAATGTATACCGCTGCCTCGGCACGATCGATGTCCAATTGTCTCGCCAAACCAAAGGCGCTCATGCCATAAATCAAACCAAAATTAATGGCTTTGGCTCGGCGACGTTGCTCGCTAGTGACAAACATCGGTTCCAAGTCAAATACCTCAGCAGCTGTCGCGCGATGAATGTCTTCTCCCCTTGCGAAAGCATCAACCAAGCCTCGATCACCCGACAAATGCGCCATGATACGAAGCTCAATCTGTGAATAATCGGCTGCCACGACCGACCACCCATCTGGCGCTACAAACGCTTTACGAACCCGGCGGCCGTCCTCAGTACGAATCGGAATGTTTTGTAAATTAGGATTAGATGATGATAATCGGCCCGTTGATGTCACCGCCTGATGAAAAGAAGTACGAACACGCCCATCGGCTGGATCGCAATCCTGAGGAAGCCTATCTGTATATGTGCCTTTAAGCTTCGACAAACCACGGTGCTCAATGAGCAACTTCGGTAACGGATAATCCAAGGCAAGCTCTTGTAATACCTCCTCGTTTGTTGAGGGAGCGCCCTTGGGCGTTTTTTTTATTACCGGGAGCTTCAATTCACCAAATAAAATTTCCTGCAACTGCTTGGTGCTGGCTAAGTTGAAAGGCCGGCCCGCAAGTCTCTGTGCTTCCGATTCCAACTCATGAAGTCGAACGCCTAGAATTTGTGACTGCACTCGAAGAATCTCAGCATCTATCAAAGCACCATGATTCTCCATATCCCGAAGAACAAGCATGACTGGCAGCTCTAAGTCCTGATAAATCGATCTCAGAGACGGTTCTCTCTCCAAGCGATCGTAAAAAGTCTCGTAGAGCCGGAGCGTAATATCAGCATCCTCAGATGCATATTGAGTGGCTTGGTCAAGAGTTACTTCAGCAAAACCAATTTTTTTAGCTCCCCTACCACAGACATCTTCGTAGGGAATCATATCTATTGCCAAAATGCGACTCGCCACAGAGTTCATGTCATGTCGACCGGACGCCGCGTCTAAGACATAACTCATCAACATCGTATCAGCGACTGCACAGCTCGGCTTTAAGCCTACAGATTCAAGGACCGTCAAATCATATTTCAAATTGTGCCCAATCATCGTCAGATCGGGATTTGCCAGCAGAGGGGCAAGGAAATTGAGGACGACTTTGACATCTAGTTGATCACCCTCGACATGCGAAATAGGTATATAACACGCTTTTCCAGCCTCAAAGGCGAGCGATATACCGACCAAATCCGCTTGCCGAGCGACCAATGAAGTGGTTTCTGTGTCCAGCGCGAAGCTCGTTGAATTTCGGCACTGAGAGACCCAAAATTCAAGCCGTTCTGGGGTATTCACCAGCTCATAAGAAATCTCGACTGAATCCGGTTTTGAGGCAGGTTCTAAAGTATCAGATGGTGCACTTGAGAGCTGTCTCAAAAATTGATTCAGTTCGAGATCCGCGTAAAGCAGTCCTAACTTCTCGTTATCGGGATTTAGACGAGCCAAATCATCCAGACCCACGGGTAAATTACAATCAGTTTTGATGGTGACTAGTGCCCTAGAGAGTTCTAAGACATGCATGTGCTCTCGGAAAATATCACCAATTTTCCCATCGATTGCGTCCGCATTTGCAATAACACCATCGAGAGTTCCGTGCACGTTAAGCCATTTGGCGGCTGTTTTCGGACCACACTTTGGTATACCAGGAACGTTATCCACACTATCGCCAGTTAACGCCAAAAAATCGATTATAGAATCTGGTGGTACACCAAATTTTTCCTCAACACCCATAGGCGTCATGGTTGTATCACTCATTGTGTTAATCAATGTCACTTTATCGGTCACGAGTTGTGCGAAATCCTTATCGCCAGTCGATATAAGGACTGATTCACCGTTTGCCTCAGCCTGTTTCGCAAGTGTCCCAATAACATCATCAGCTTCCACCCCAGGCACAACAAGTAACGGATATCCGAGCGCTGTAATAATGGCGTGCAATGGCTCAACTTGTGCTCGAAGCTCATCGGGCATTCTTTCCCGATTGGCTTTGTATTCAGCATACATATCGTCGCGAAATGTTTTTCCGGACGCATCGAAGACAACGACCATGCGCCCGGCGCCCGTTGAGTCCGCCAGTTTATTCAACATAGAAATGACACCGCGGATTGCACCAACCGGTTGGCCGTCTTTTGTTGACAGCGGGGGTAAGGCATGGAACGCACGATAAAGATAGGATGACCCATCAACTAAAACCAATGGTGCAGGCATTCCGGCTCCTGAGAGTGTTGCTTTTGTTTCTGTCCATGCATAATACCGCGCTTAGACAGGGCGCGGCGATGGGTGTTTATACAGAATTAACACTGCAAGAAATGCAGGACTTCACCAGACAATTCAATTTTGGTGACTTGAAGAGCTTCGAGGGAGTAGACGCCGGGGTGGAAAACACCACTTACTTTGTCTCCTTCAACCAAAAAGAAACGGTACTCCAAATATTTGAAGAGCAGGGTTTTAATGAAATCCCATTTTTCATTGANCTAAATCGCCGGCTATCAGACGACGGGGTTCCCGTGGCTTTACCGCTTGCGAATCACGAGGGTGCGTNTTTNTTCGCNATAAAAAATAAACCTGCAGCNTTGCTATCCCGTGTCAAGGGCTCAACGATCNATCCCATNACCCCGGAAGCCTGCNATCAAATAGGCAAAGCACTTGGTAAAATGCATTCTGCCACTCAAAAATATATTGATTTAANGCGAGAGAACCATCGGTGGAATACATGGTGGGAGGGAAACGTTAAACGCGTANTTGATATCGTACCGCCAAAATNTCGAGCTATATTGGGCGATCAGATCGACCGGTCNCGTACATTTGCTTCTGACGCAGAACGACTCCCTCAAGGGATTATTCATGGCGACTTATTCTGTGACAACGCACTATTTCATAGCGGCTCGTTNGCTGGGATTATTGACTTCTACAACGCCTGTAACGGCTCACTATTGTTTGATCTCGCTATCGCTATCAATGACTGGTGTTCCGATGAATCGAGCCGTCTCGACACACAAAAAACCGAAGCGATGATGTCAGGATACAATCGATACCGCCCGCTCACAGACCAAGAAATCAGTCATTGGCCGCCCGCTGTTGAAACAGCTGCCTTGCGGTTTTGGATGCTTCGCCTGGTTGCGCTAGCCCGAAAGCGCGACGGCGGTCCCCATGCCCCGCCACATGTGAAAGATCCCAACGATTTTCTTGAGATTCTAATCTCTCGTCGCCACGACCCTCAGTGCCAGCTCATTTCGAAATAGAGCCGATTAGGAGACTTTGGCGGCTAGCACTTCCTCTGATTATCGCCAATATCTCTACCCCGATCCTCGGTCTAGCTGATGCCGCAATTTCAGGTCACCTAGATCACGCCTATTATCTCGCTGCTGTGACAGTCGGTGCAGAACTGTTAGTGATCTTTTTTGGCGCTTTTTCGTTCTTACGTATGGGGACAACGGGTATGGTCGCTCAGGCGGTCGGTGCTGACGATCAAAGCCTGTCATTTAGCATTTTGTCACACGCGATTACCCTTGCTACCGTCATCGGATTTGGGCTGTTTTTGCTTGGTTCTCAAGCAATAGCCCTAATTCTTGAGCTAGCCAAAGTCCCCTCAGAGATGCATCAGCCACTCGCGAAATACCTCGAGACCAGACTGTGGGGAGCGCCCGCCAATCTTGCTTTGCTGGTGCTTACCGGATGGTTCATCGGTAGGGGTCGTACCCAGATCGTGCTATACCTTGCGATCAGCATCAACATGCTAAATATTTGCCTGAACTATACGTTAGCCATTGGGTATCACATGAATAGCTTTGGTATCGCTCTCGGAACGGTTGTCTCGGAATATGCAGGCTTGATCATGGCCTGTACATTACTCGCATTTGACTTAAGAAATACGAGGCGGCTACTCAAAAAATCTTGGCAGCCTCAGCTCGTTATCAAAATTATCAAAGTAAACACACCACTGATGATTCGAACAATCGCACTTAACGGCGTTTTCGTTAGCCTATCCATCCTCGCTGCGAGGCTAGGAACTGTTGAGGCCGCTTCGATTGGGCTTGTTTTGGTTCTTCTCGCGACAGCGGCTTATGCTCTTGATGGAATCGCATACGCCGCAGAAATAGAAGCAGGACAATCACTCGGTAAGAGTCACGTTAATCGTTTTATCGATAGCCTTAGAGCGGGCGCAGTGTTATCGGGAGTTTCAGCCATAATGATTGTATCGATATGCACGATTTTCCATTCGCAGATCTTTTCGGCGCTCACTGATTTCAATGCCGTTATCGACCAAACCGCCGATCTGATGGTCTGGTTTACCGGGATAGTAGTTTTCTTATGCTGGTCTTATTGGCTCGATGGAGTATTTATTGGCCTGACCAAGACACTCGACATGTGTCTCACGATGTGTTTTAGCGTTGGCGTTGGCTGGGTAGGAGGTGTATGGGCTTTTGGATCAACAACACTCGATAGTTTGATGGGTGCCTTCTTGATGTTCTCTATAATCAGAACATTATCGCTGGCATTGAGGCTCCCCGCTGTGGTTAAGGAGGTTAGGGTCCGTTCGGATCAGAATCGTCTAAAATTCTAACCGGCCTTACGTCTTCATCAAAAACTGGGTCAGCATAATTTACACGAGTCACTAGCTCGGATGTTTCGGGAACCTCCAGCGCTATGACTTCTTGGTGCCCGCACGAAATGCACTCGCGTCGCATCAATTTTTCACTGTCGTCTTCCCAGGCCCTTATCTTGTCAAGAGCCCCGCAATGCTGGCAGACGGCGCCAGCAATAAATCGTTTGATTGCCATCATTGACTCCTATAACTTTTAGGAAAATAGTGTGGCATTTTCTAGACATCACAAGGACCAGTATGACTGTTCGCTCTTATGATAACCAAGAACCAGTTGTTCACGAATCTGCCTGGATTGACCCTTCCGCCTTCGTTGCCGGGAAAGTGACCCTGGGTGAAGATGTTTCAGTGTGGCCAAAAGCTGTCATTCGCGGTGATGTGAACACCATTAGCGTTGGCTCACAAACAAATATTCAAGATGGCGCAGTTTTGCATTGTACCCATGACGGACCTTACACACAGGGCGGAAAGGCGCTCACTATTGGAGATCGCGTAACAATTGGTCACCAAGCGTGTTTGCATGGTTGTACCATCGGTAATGAAGTGCTTGTGGGTATTGGTGTCATCGTGCTTGATGGAGCAATCATTGAAAATTTAGTAATGATAGGTGCCGGAAGCCTCGTGCCGCCGGGCAAAACTCTTAAATCAGGACATTTGTATCTTGGATCGCCGGTAAAAATGATTAGACCACTCAATGACAGTGAAAAAGAATTCTTTAAATATTCAGCAACCTATTACGTGAAGCTAGCCACTAAGCATCGCGAAACAACCGGCTAACTCGATACCCGCTCCACCTCTTTAGCCTTCTCAATCACCTGTAAGGCAAGCTCTTTTTTATATGCGGCGATGCGATCACGTAACGACTCATCTGCAGTCGCAACGATTTGAGCCGCCAGAAGCCCTGCATTATAGGCTCCGTTGATTGCTACCGTTGCTACTGGGACGCCTTTTGGCATCTGTACAATCGATAACAGGCTGTCTTCACCGCTCATGTGCGTTGCCGCAATAGGCACACCAACGACCGGCAATTCAGTATATGCAGCAACCATCCCCGGAAGATGAGCGGCACCCCCTGCGCCAGCAACAATAACCTCTAGCCCCCGTTTCCGTGCGGACTTTGCATAATCCATTAATCGTTCAGGCGTACGATGCGCAGAGACTACTGTCGCCTCAACACTTACTCCAAGACCCTTCAGAGCATCCAAAGCGCCCTCCATCACAGACCAATCAGAATCTGATCCCATAATGACACCCACTTTTACTGTCATTGCGGCGTATCTCCTCGAATAATTAAAACATCACGTATCGATGCTAAACGCCGGGTCAATTCATCGTGATCATCCCCAACTAACGTAAAGTGTCCCATCTTTCTACCGGGACTACATTCATCCTTCCCATACAAATGGATATATGAGTTCGCTATCTTTGCAAATTGATCAAGGCCTTCAATCACTGGCCGTCCGACATAACCTACCTCACCAATAAGGTTTGCAGTCAACGCGCACCCGTGCAAGTCGGTTTGTCCAAGTGGCAAATCTAGGCACGCGCGTAACTGGTTTTCAAACTGGCTTGTCACACAAGCCTCAATCGTATGATGACCGGAATTATGTGCCCTCGGTGCAACTTCGTTGACCAATAAGTCACCGGAATTAGTTAGAAACAACTCGACACCAAACAAACCCGGTGTTGCGAAAGATTCAACCGTTTTTTTTGCAAGTTCTTGCGCTATTTTTAATACATTTGCATTCACTCGAGCCGGTGCGATCAAATAATCAAGGAGGTTTAGCCGAGAATCCACAACCATCTCAACCGGATCGTATACCACCATCTCGCCAGATGCACGACGGGCGACAATGACTGCTAACTCGGTTCCGTTAGCAATGAATCGCTCGATAAAGCTCGGGGTTTCTAAACGATTTTCCCAATCATCTATGGACCTTATAATATGAACTCCACGTCCATCATAACCACCCGTGTGCGTCTTTTGGACGCAAGGCAAACCGAAAGCTTCAATGTCTGAGAAACTTGATTTCTTGGACAGATCGGTAAAATCGGCCGTGAGAATTCCAGAATCTCGATAGTGACACTTTTGGTCAAACTTGTTTTGAATAAGCCGCATAACCGAAGGCTTCGGAACGATTTCGATACCCTGATCAGCCAGAGCTATCAAAATATCGGCTCTAATATTTTCGATATCAAATGTAACGATATCCGATCGCTCACACAGTAGTTGTAACGCGGCAGGATCATCGAGATCGCCCTCGATCTGATCAAAGGCCACTTGTCCAGCAGGCGAATTATATGACGGATCAAGAATGGTCATCTGCACATTATAATTGTTGCAAGCTGGCGCAAGCATCCTAGCAAGCTGTCCACCACCAACCACCCCTAAACGGACCAAGGGAAACTTTTTAGCCATTACCGTCATTAGAGAAACCTAACTATACATCTAGCTGACTGCGAGCATCGGGGGGCCGCCCAAAATCAGTAAATTGATCAAATGGATCTGGCAAAAAACCCGTCCATAATTCAAATTGTCGGGCTGCCTGCGCGAGCAGCATCCCAAGACCATCTGCTCGCTGGTCAGTCAACGAGCCGCACATTTTCAAAAAAGGAGTATCATCGGTACTGTAAATCAAGTCATAACAAGCACCGTCGGCATTCACGATTCGATCTGTCAACTCCACGCCTGTACTTCCAGAAAGCCCCGCCGAAATACCATTGATCACTAGATCAAATGGCGCCCCCTGTAAATCAAGTTCAGTGAGGCTAATTCCCCGAATCCCTCTATCGAATCGGTCAACAAGTCGTCTGAGCTTCCCTACCGACCGATTCGCAATCACCACTTCTTTGGGGCCTCTCGCAACCAGCGGACCCAAACAACCCGCCACAGCACCACCCGCTCCAAGAATCAGAATACGCTTAGCAGTTGGTGACCAACCTAGCCGGTCGAGGTCATCAATCAAGCCTATCCCGTCAGTGTTATGACCATAAAACCCTTCATCAGAAGCAATTAAAGTATTACACGCACCAGCAAGCAGGGCCTCGTCAGACAGCTCATCTGCGATTTGAAATGCACTCCACTTGTGCGGAACCGTTATGCTAAGACCATGTCCGCCATCAATGAAAAACTGACGGACCTCAGACTCGAACTCATTCTCCTTGACGCGACGTTTTTCGTAAGCAACGTCAAGTCCGAATTGATCTCCAAAGCGCCGATGAATTTCAGGAGACTTTGAGTGTGCTATTGGGTCGCCGAATACGGCGAGCTTGCACTTCACAACCAGTCTCTCGGCTGTAAATACTCGAATAATCTCGCTTCATCTGTGTTATGTGGAGGAACATAACCATATTCCCACCGAGCCAACGGAGGCATCGACATTAAGATCGACTCAGCGCGACCACCGCTCTGTAATCCAAACAACGTACCGCGATCATAAATGAGATTAAACTCAACATACCTCCCGCGCCGGTATAATTGGAAATCACGTTCCCTGACGCCGTAGGAAGTATCCTTACGACGACGAACAATTGGTAAATAAGCAAGCAAGAAAGCATTTCCGACTGATTGCATAAACGCAAAACTCTGTTCGAACCCAAGTTCATTGAAATCATCAAAAAATAATCCACCGATACCACGGGTTTCATCGCGATGTGGAAGGTAAAAATACGAATCACAAGCTGCTTTGCATTTCCGATAGTACTCAGTACCAAACGGCTCCACGGCCTCTTTAGCAACTTGATGAAAATGGACGCAATCTTCGTCAACTGGATAAAATGGGGTTAGGTCAAACCCCCCACCAAACCACCAAATAGGATCCTCGGTATCGTTTTCAGCGATAAAAAACCTTACGTTAGCGTGTACCGTCGGCACATAAGGATTCCTTGGGTGAATCACTAGACTCACACCCATCGCTTTCCAAGCGCAGCCGGCAAGCTCCGGACGCGACGCGGTCGCCGATGGTGGTAGCTTAGCTCCTTTGACATAACTAAACCCGACACCAGCTTTTTCAAAAATTGCTCCATCGGACAAAATACGCGAGCGGCCACCACCGCCCTCTTGTCGTTCCCATTGATCCTGTTCAAATTGAACCCGCCCATCCTCGGCCTCAATAGCACTGCAAATTGTGTCCTGAAACCTCAGGAAATATGTTTCAACTGACTGGAAATCGATCATTTAATCAATCCCTAATGATGGTTCCTGTTTGCATTTCCCGGATGGTACTCGGTTTCCTATAACCCTGCGTCTGACCCATCGCAACATGATCAACCAAACCTGCAAGTTGGTTCATGACTTGCCAACGATTCGTGCAGGCCGCGCGGCCCGACCGGTTGGCAGATGTCGAAACCAATGGTCCCGTAATCCGAATCAACCGCAAAAGATATGGCATCTTTACCCTACGGGCAGCCATAGAGTTTCGTCCTCCGGTAAGTAATTTGGGACAATCATCATTCACGGGAATAATCCAAGTTGGTGGACGCCCCGACTCGTGTTGGGCCAACTCTATAACAGGGCAAGTGAACCAAGGATCGAGATGAGCAAAATCAATAACCAGCGTAATTAACCCCTTCTCTCGATCCCGCTTTTTTAAATCTAATAATCGCCGAATCGCAGAAAAATTACCGATTTGGCAGCTTAACCCCCAAATTCCTTCGGTTGGTAGGGCGACAACGCCACCGGCCCCAACTATTCGCGCTGTCTTTATCAAATCATCGTGGAAAATCATGAATCAACCAGTACCAGACATTCCATATCATAAACACCAAACATCCCTTAGTCTTTAACTATCAGAACATGAAAGGGCTAATGCATAATTCTTACAGCTTTTCGCGCACTTGATTAATACCGCCTTGAGAGGCGCTCGGTCAAACGTCCCTGCGGTAACCTCTGCCACCTGCCTTCTTTTCAGCTGCGGTCGAAAATATGGACCATAATCTAGAATCAGACATCACACCGAAAAACCAAACGGCGCCCCGGAGCTAAACATAGTCAGGTATAAAACAAACTCACAAGTGCTCCATTTTGCCAACAAAGTTTTCTGTCAATATGAGAAAGGAGCATAAAAGCCAGCAAATTACTGCAAAATATCAAACAGTGTGCGGTGTCAAGGACTTCGGGTACAATTTCATTACATCTAGCAACTCAAAGAATTAAAAAAGATATGGCTTTACGCAAAATTCTCGAATTTCCAGATTCGCGACTTCGGACTGTCGCCAAAGATGTGGAAACAGTTAATGATTCAATTCGTACTCTGGTAGACGACATGTTTGAAACCATGTACGAGGCGCAAGGTATTGGACTAGCTGCGACACAAATCGACGTCCATCTTCGCGTGGTCGTAATCGATCTTCAGGACGACGAAAATCAACCGTTGGTTATGATCAACCCCAAATTTAAAACCTTGACTCAAGAAATAGACGAAATGCAAGAGGGCTGTCTTTCGGTCCCGGGAGTCTATGAAGTCGTAAAGCGTCCTGACCGCATTCGATTGAAAGCATTTAACCGCGATGGAGAAGTCTATGAAATGGAGGCTGAGGGACTGCTGGCAGTTTGCATTCAACACGAATGTGACCATCTCAACGGAAAATTATTTGTTGATCACTTGTCGACCCTAAAACGGTCACGAATTAGGTCAAAGCTGGCAAAACAAAAACGCACCGAGGCAACATCTTAAATGCTAAGGGTCCTCTTTGCAGGCACTCCGGAATTCGCGGTACCTACACTCGAAGCTTTGTTTCATGATCCTCACATTTATGTTGAGTATGTGCTGACACAACCGGATCGCCCAAGGGGAAGAGGACAGTATCTTTCTGAAAGCGCGGTCAAAAAATATGCCCTCGAATCTGGAATCCCTTTGAGACAACCAGATACACTTAGAGATCCCTCTGAGATCCAGTGGATTAAAGAAAAAAATTTCGACGCAATGGTTGTCGTCGCCTACGGACAAATCTTGACGGCCGAAATCCTCGAAAGCCCCAAACTTGGGTGCCTGAATGTCCATGCATCGCTTCTACCTCGATGGCGAGGCGCAGCGCCGTTGCAACGATCTATCGAGGCAGGTGACTCAGTAACTGGTGTCACCATCATGCTTATGGATGAAGGACTCGATACAGGTCCAATACTGGCCAGAGTGTCGATCGCAATAACAAACCAGACCACCGCCGCCGAATTGCATGACCAGCTCGCGGAGCTGGGTGGACCATTGTTAGTAAAAACTCTCAGGCAACGCGCCGTCTCTAATCGTCAACTCGTTCAACAGCCGGTAATTGGTATAACGTACGCACAAAAAATTTCGACACAACATGCTTGTATTCAATGGAACAAAGAGCGATGTCAGGTAATGCGACAGATCCATGCCTTCAACCCTATTCCAGGTGCATTTACCTTCGCTGGGTCGTCACGAATCAAGATCTTTTCTGTGAGAGAGGCAAAAGGATCAGCACCTGCCGCCGGCTGGCTGTGGAAGGAAAATCGGAAAATCCTTGTCAGCACACAAACCGGCAATCTGGAAGTGCTTGAGTGTCAGTTACCAGGAGGTAAACGCTTGGTGCCAGCACAAATATCATCCCACCAATCAGCACCTTGGCTTGAGCCAACAGAATTAATGGAGCAGTCTGGGTGAAAAAATCGGTTAGGGCTCATGCTGCAGAGGTAATAAATGCACTCCAGAGCCAGCAATCGAATCTTGATGTTCTAATTCGAAAACATGCAAAAATATTAGTGGAAAGTGATAAAAAGTTATTAAAGTCGATTTGTTATGGTATTTGCCGTGAATGGTTTCATCTCGAAGAAATAGAGTCGCAGCTTCTGGATAAGCCTCTTAAGGCTAGAGATCAGATACTTAGTTCAATTGTCAGATGTGGTATTTACGAACTCGGTTGGATGGGGAGCAAGGAACATGCTGTCGTCTCTGAGTACGTCGACGTGACTGTCACTGAAGGGCGGCCTTGGGCTCGTGGCCTCGTAAACGCTGTGCTCCGGCAGTTTATTCGGAAAAAATCCGAACTGAAAATGGAACGGCACTCCGCCCAAACACTATGGAATCACCCACAATGGTTAATCGATATTATAAAAATCAATTGGCCAGAGCATTGGGAAAAGGTGTTAGTAGAAAATAATGTTCATCCGCCAATGACACTGCGCGTCAATCGCCGTAGGCAAAGCCGGGATGACTATCTTGCGCGAATCAAGGCACTTGGCATTGAAGCAGAAAAAGGCTCTGCAGTTGACTCAGTGCGTTTGTCACAGCCACTAACATTGCAAGCCCTTGAAGGCTTCGAAGAGGGCGTAGTCAGCATTCAAGATGAGTCCAGCCAATGGGCATCAATAATTTTAAATCCCCAGAATAACGAGAGGATCCTCGACGCCTGCGCAGCGCCTGGCGGAAAAACCTGTCATTTACTTGAGATGGCGGATAGTCACATTACTGCACTTGATATCAGCGAAAAACGCCTTTTTCGTATAAAAGAAAACCTAGTAAGACTTGGGTTACGTGCAGAGCTCATAGCAGCCGATGCGTCACACATAGAGAGTTGGTGGGACCAACAATATTTTGACGCGATTATACTTGACCTGCCATGTTCAGCAACTGGCGTCATTCGAAGAAATCCTGATGTGCGCTTAATGCGCTCTGAAACTTCTTTAAGGTCATTAATTGGTATGCAAACCATGATCTTAGATGCAGCCTGGGAAACTCTTAATGTCGGTGGCAGGTTTTTAGTCACCACATGTTCGATTTTGCCACAAGAGAATCAGCTTCAAATTAAAAAGTTTTTAGATCGCCACACAGATGCTCAACTTACATCGATTGTTGGTGCTCCAGGGATCAATACAGAATTCGGAATACAGCATTTACCAACTCATGCCGGCGGTGATGGTTTCTTCTACTCGCTTCTGTTTAAATCAGAACCCGATCATGGCGGGGTATCTGCTTGAAAATCATTATTCTCGGCGCAGGGCAGGTTGGTGCGACCCTTGCAGAAAATTTAGCTTCAGAAGCCAATGACATCACGATAGTGGATACTGACCGATTTAGGTTGCGTACCCTGCAGGATCGCCTTGATATCCGCACAATTCATGGTAACGGGTCATATCCAGAAATTTTAAAGCAGGCTGGTGGTGTGGACGCGGACATGTTGATAGCTGTCACCAACTCAGATGAAATCAACATGGTGGTATGTCAAATTAGCCAAGCACTATTTCGAACACCGACAAAAATCGCGCGCGTACGCTCGCCAGCTTACGACGTTGGAAAAGATAACAAAACAAACCCATTATTTGGTGGCAAGACAGCTTTCAATATAGATCAAATTATTCGGCCAGAACAACTAGTTACAGAAGCGATATTCAGACTCATACAACAACCGGGAGCGCTCCAAGTAATGGATTTTGCTGGTGGTTTAGTTCAACTAGTCGCTGTTAAGGCCTATACAGATGGAGCGCTCGTAGGCAGAGAACTAAAAGATCTCCGAAAAGACTTGCCTAAAGTCGATACCCGAGTCGCTGCCATTTTTCGAAAAGATAGATCGATCATCCCACGAGGCGATACTGTAATCGAAGCAGATGACGAAGTTTTCTTTCTAGCGGCTCGAAAGGATATCCGGGCAGTGGTTTCAGAACTTCAAAAACTTGAAAAGCCTTACCGCAGAATTCTGATAGCCGGAGGCGGGAATATCGGTTCCCGACTGGCCACCTCAATTGAAAATCAATATCGAGTGAAATTAATTGAGCGAAGCCAAATTCGATGCAAAGAACTTTCTGAAATACTCAATAAAACAGTTGTTCTAAAGGGTGACGCCTCAGATCAAGATCTCTTATTAGAAGAACGTATCGATGATGTAGACGTATTTTGTGCAGTAACAAACAGCGATGAAGCAAATATTATGTCTTCTATGCTTGCGAAGCGACTGGGGGTGCGCAAAGTAATGACTCTGATCAATAACGCCGCTTACGTGGACCTAGTCCAAGGTGGTTTGATCGATATTGCCGTCAGCCCAGAACAGGCAACCATCGGCTCCCTACTGCAGTTAGTCCGTCGAGGATCGATCCAGGCCGCGCACTCACTCCGTCGCGGCGCTGCGGAAGCTATCGAAGCGATAGCACATGGTGACACCCGTTCAAGCCGCGTCGTTAACCGCTGCATTGGTGATATCGATTTACCAGCGGGAGCAACAATCGGAGCAATAGTGCGAAATGACGAGGTTCTAATTGCTCACGACCGCCTTGCAATAGAGCACCAAGATCACGTCATTATGTTTTTAACAGACAAAAGGAAAATAGCCGATATCGAAAGGTTATTTTCAGTCGCACCTACATTCTTGTAATGAGTCAATTCGGACCTACACTTCGGATTCTTGGATTGCTGCTAATGCTTTTCAGTTTGACAATGTTACCCCCAATTGGGGTTAGTGTAGTCTTCCAGGATGGACAGATTGCATTGTTTGGTGCTGCAGCTTTACTGGTTTTCGGCGCTGGATTCGTAAGTTGGATCCCTACACGGCGCCAGAAGCGTGAACTGAGAATCCGTGATGGATTTGTCATCACTGTGCTTTTCTGGCTGGTCCTCGGCAGTGCAGGAAGCGTCCCGCTGGCATTATCGGGCCAATTGAATATCAGCGTCACTGATGCGTTGTTCGAGTCGATCAGTGGCTTAACGACAACCGGCGCAACTGTTATCGTCGGCTTAGACACTCTTCCCAAGTCGATCCTATTTTACAGGCAACAACTTCAATGGCTCGGCGGCATGGGCATCGTGGTTCTGGCGGTCGCTATTCTTCCCATGTTAGGAATCGGAGGTATGCAATTATACCGGGCCGAGACCCCCGGCCCTGTAAAAGATGCCAAACTGTCACCGCGTATCGCCGAAACTGCAAAGGCGCTTTGGTTGATTTATGTATCCCTCACTGTGGCCTGCGCATTTGCTTATTGGATTTCTGGCATGGAAGTGTTCGATGCCATCTGCCACGCATTCTCAACAATAGCGATTGGTGGGTTTTCAACCTACGACGCTTCTATTGGTCATTTCAACAGCGTCACGATCGAAACCGTCGCAATTATTTTTATGATTATTTCTGGAATGAATTTCTCGCTACATTTCATCGCTTGGCATAACAAAAGTTTAAAACACTATGGAGCCGATCCGGAATGGAAGATTTATCTATTATTTTTAGCCGGACTGTCTTTGTTGGTATCGCTAGTACTCCTGGATCATGGAGCGTATCCAGTTAATGAGGCCTTCCGTAGAGGGACTTTTGAAGCCGTATCTATAGCAACCACAACCGGATTCTCGACGTCTGACCACGGAGCGTGGCCAACATTTATCCCGTTTTTATTGCTAATGAGTGCCTTCATAGGTGCTTGTGCCGGTTCTACGGGCGGCGGAATAAAGATTATAAGAATGCTGTTGTTGTACAAACAGGGTGCTCGTGAAATTAGGCGACTTATTCATCCGAATGCGGTTATCCCAATCAAAATTGGAAGGAAACCCGTTGGCTCGAGAGTTATCGACGCTGTCTGGGGATTTTTGGCTGCCTACGTCCTTGCCTTCGCAGTTTTGATGCTCCTTTGCATGGCCCTAGGGGAAGACCCTATCACGGCATACTCAGCCGTAGGCGCCTGCCTCAATAACCTAGGACCGGGTCTTGGTGATGCAGCGTTCAACTATGCCAGGCTCTCCGACGGCACAAAGTATATTCTGAGCTTTGCGATGTTACTTGGTAGGCTTGAATTATTCACTCTCTTAGTAGTTCTGTCGCCATCTTTTTGGGAGCGCTAACGGTACCTTAGCGACCCATCGGGGGCATTGCGGAATCGACGATACTCCCACTGATACTGGCTCGGGAATTGTTTAACTAATGCCTCAATTTCTGCATTCAAATTTGATAACCATTCCCCTTGCTCACCAAGACGAGGTTTCTCTAAATGAATCAATACAATTTCAAAATGACGTTCAACACGCACGGCGGCGCCGATAAATACCTCAGCATCAGTAGATAAAGCTAACCGATAGGGTAGAACGGGAGTTAATACGCTATGACCAAAAAATG
>PBZS01000004.1 GCA_002730235.1 Gammaproteobacteria bacterium
TTTTTGTCTTCGCTGACAGCCCAAGCTGTCGATACTAGAAGAGCTGTCAAGGTCGCGACTATAAGCTTCATTTGTTTCCCCGGACCGAATTCAGTCAAACTAAGTCAAACTAAAGTATAAATCCTTAAATCGCTTAATGCTACGGCCTATTCGATAAGGATTTAGCAAGTACGACTTGGTAAGACCCAAAAAAGCCACAGACATGCAATTAAAATTGATCTATCCAAATGGCCATCACTAAAAATGCGGAAAACACCCCGAATAAATTAATGAAGTAACAGAAGAGCTTCGATTCATAATGATCCACTTCTTTCACCTTTTCCAACAAACTAATATCAGTTTGACGGGACTTCGTGGAGAAAGATTGGAGGAATATGGGATTTCAAATGATTATTTGTTTACAGTTCATAGAGAATTCACAGAATAATCAGGACCTCGACCGTGAGTTTGTTTTGTTGAGCCGGGCTGTGTTGATACATCAATGGCCCGCTGAGCTAAGAAAGCTCGATCAAGTCTGTTAAAGTAGCGGCAGCCATTTGAACGAGGTATGTCGTCTTCTGGTTTTCCCAAAGCGCCCGTAGCTCAGCTGGATAGAGCGTTGCCCTCCGGAGGCAAAGGTCAGAGGTTCGAATCCTCTCGGGCGCGCCAATTAACTCGAAAATAAGCCGACAAATCCAGGGATTCATCAAACTCGGAAAACTCAAAAACGTAATCGAAAAGCCATGTACAAAAACTATATGGATAGTCACAAGCTCGTGTCACTCCATTTCACTTCTCGATAGTGTTTTCGGAACGTATACCACCGAGATGAGTTTTGGTTGAGCACGTCGACGTCAGGGGTATCAATGGAACGATTTTATACAACCCAAGGCATTGCTGTGGAGGTTCCTCCAACGCTAGCTAGTCTTGCGCGATTCTAATTTATATCGTCGGAACCCTCACGAAATACTCGGGGGGGGGGCGCCTCCCAATAGTTGATCAAAACCGAACCACCGGTGTCGTCAAAGGGGCTCTAAGTTCATTCCAAAGCGGCGGGTTCTCATTTGCCGTGAAAGGAGGCGATACAGTGTGAACACGTAGGTGCAGTTAGGGTGCTCGATGAAGATCAGAATCGTCCGAAAAATACTTATTTTGGAGGGAACAAAATTGAGAATAGATTGTCTAAGTTCAAGGCTAAAGAATAAAAAGTAAGATCTGTGATCGAGTGACGAATAAGCGAGGAAACATTGCAACCTTCGTAGTCAAATCTCACAAGATCGGTAGAGCACTGTAATCTCTTGTACTCAACTATCTTATTGATATTGTTCAGCAGTCGTAACGGGCCAAAGGACGCTCGTAATTTTTTATGTTTTGGGAGAATAAAAAATGAATAATATGGCCCAGCTCACGGTATCTAAAGCGCTAGATACCTCACATCTCGACGTGAAATTTCCGTTTAAAGCAAAATATGGAAACTTCATTAACGGGCAATGGGAAGAACCTAAGTCAGGAGAATACTTTGATAACACATCACCTATCACTGGTGAAGTGATCTGTGAGATTGCACGATCAAACGCAGAAGATGTTGAATTTGCTCTCGATGCGGCGCATGCAGCAAAAGAATCTTGGGGTAAGACTTCAACAACCGTACGCTCAAATATGTTGCTGAAAATTGCGCAGGTGATCGAAGACAATACTCAGTTATTAGCAGCCGCCGAAACTATCGATAATGGAAAACCCATCCGTGAATCGATTGTTGCGGATATGGCTTTGGTGGTTGATCACTTCCGGTACTTTGCCGGTTGTATCCGTGCTGAAGAGGGATCCATTGGTGAGATGGACGCACAGACCTATGCGTACCACTTCCACGAGCCGCTTGGCGTTGTCGGTCAGATCATTCCGTGGAACTTCCCAATACTTATGGCGACTTGGAAACTTGCACCAGCGTTAGCTGCCGGCAACTGTGTGGTTTTAAAACCTGCCGAGCAAACACCTGGATCGATTTGTGTATTACTCGATTTAATCGGAGACATCTTGCCCGCAGGTGTGATCAACGTGGTCCAAGGATTTGGACTTGAAGCCGGTAAGCCACTCGCGTCTAGCTCACGTGTCGCTAAAGTAGCCTTCACAGGCGAGACCACAACGGGGCGCTTAATTATGCAGTACGCCTCGCAAAATTTGATCCCAGTAACCCTCGAACTCGGTGGAAAGTCGCCAAATATTTTCTTCGAGGACGTTCTACGCGCGGACGACGCGTTTTTCGACAAATGTCTCGAGGGCTTCACAATGTTCGCCCTGAACCAGGGCGAAGTCTGTACGTGCCCATCACGTGCTTTGATCCAAGAGTCCATCTACGACGAGTTTATTGAACGCGCGATTGCGCGTACCAAAGCGGTGGTTCAGGGTAATCCATTGGAAATGGATACCATGATAGGCGCACAGGTCTCCACTGAGCAGATGGAGAAAATTACGTCGTATTTGAAACTCGGTCGAGACGAAGGTGCAGAAGTTCTCACTGGTGGTGACATAGGTTCTGTCTCCGGTTGTGAGGACGGGAACTACATCCAGCCGACGATCTTCAAAGGGAAAAATAACATGCGGGTATTCCAAGAAGAAATTTTTGGACCGGTGGTATCAGTAACTACTTTCAAGGATGAAGCTGAGGCTCTTGAAATCGCGAACGACACGTTATACGGATTAGGAGCTGGGGTCTGGTCTCGTGATGCGAATGTGTGTTTCCGTATGGGTCGTGGTATTCAAGCTGGTCGTGTTTGGACTAATTGCTATCACGCATACCCCGCCCATGCTGCCTTTGGTGGATACAAACAGTCAGGGATTGGGCGTGAAACTCATAAGATGATGCTAGACCATTACCGTCAAACCAAAAATATGCTCGTTTCATATGATGAAAATAAATTAGGCTTTTTCTGAGTCATTGAATTGAAGCATCAACCGCGTCATCGGCTGAAGCCGATGACGCATGTCCGGAGAAAGCAATGAATCCAGAAATGCAGGTATCTGCGACAAACAGTGCCCTTGCGTTGATCGAACTGATCAAGTCACGGCACGGTCATGATCTTTTATTTCATCAATCAGGCGGGTGTTGTGATGGATCAGCGCCAATGTGCTTCCCAAAATCGGAGTATATGACTGGGCAGCAAGACGTCCTTGTCGGCGAGATCGGAGGTATTCCATTTTATATCAACGGAGAGCAGTACAAACTCTGGAAACACACCAATTTAATCATCGACGCTATCGACGGTGGAGGTGGTATGTTCAGCCTCGATAATGGAACTGGTAAGCGCTTTCTGACACGCAGTGAAATTTGTCAAGTACCTTGAAATTTACGTTTCGAGTTAAAACGGGATACTGATAAAGTATACAGAGCTATTGAGCCCAAAAAGTAATATTTTGATTCGTTAGCTAGTTCTTCTGCAGCGAATTGAAACCCCAGTTGGTTCTATCTTGATATGCTTTCAAACCCGCTGGAAAGCCAAAATTTGTAAGCGCCCTGTGTCGATCCAGTATCCCTCGAACAATTGTAGTCAGAACGGATGAGTGCGCTGATTTTCAAAATTCCAATCATCGTTACTCATTTGCAAATGAATATCATTCGCATTAAGATATCTTGGAGTGCTGATACATCTGAAAGTAAGGTATAATTTAAACATAATAATAGAGCTTTATCAAAAGCTGCTTGGCAACCTAACTAACACCCTTTGAAAGGACAAATAAATAGCATGAAGAAATATTTAAATAGAACTCTATTTTTAGTTTTTTGTATGTTTTCCGTGATGAGTCATGGAGCAGAGCACACCGTAAAAATGCTCAATAGCGGTCAGGATGGCGCAATGGTCTTCGAGCCAGCTGTGCTCGAAGTAAATGTCGGAGATACGGTAACATTTCAGGCAACAGACGGAGGACATAACGCTGCGTCTATTCCAGGCCTAATCCCGTCAGGCGCAAAAGGGTGGAAAGGAGACCTTAATCAAGACGTTACGGTTACGTTCGACAAAAACGGGGTGTATGTTTACCAGTGCTCTCCACACGTGGTACTCGCGATGATTGGCGTTGTAGTGGTTGGCGAGGCAACTAATTTGCAAGCCGTGAAAGATAGCGCTGAGCAGATAAAAAAAACCTTCGTTATGAACAAGGATAGGCTTGATTCCTATTTAGCTAAAGTAAATTANATATCTGCTTTTGAGAATANATTTTTGTTATTTAAATCANCTGGTNCGCCGTAACTAAGGCATNGTTTGCCCAAACGNGTGCCAGNNGATTATTCAAATAAACACCCAAAAANTTTAATTTTTCTGCTTNCGGACGCTAGCGCCGNTTCAATANGTATACACTCANNTTTTGTAGTTCGAGCCTTTTTACNCCCTAACTGTGCNTAACTTCTTCCACACACCAAAGACTTNTAAAAAGTAGATAAAGTCCAATTCCGTATTTTTGTCCAAAACTAACAAGATCTCTGTNAAGCCGTTTTACCCTACCCTAAGATTCANAACTTTCNAAATTAACGGCNTTATCAATCAGAATTATCAAAGTTATTGAAGCGACACGGTGTCACACCTAAAATAAGCCAGAAGGAGAAAGGTCATGCTTAAAAAAAATATNGCAATAATAACTTTGGCTTCAGCGCTAGTACTCGTATCTNTGGGCGCACATGCCAAGGAATGGAAATTTAACAACGGCCTTCCAGAGGGCCGTAGCGAATCAAAGCAACTCGAAACTTTTGCTGCGGATGTTTCGCGACTCAGTAGTGGCAGTCTGACGATAGATGTTTTTCATGGTGGCTCTCTTAATCTTAAAGACAACGATGTCGCCCGCTGGCTACCTCGGGGTGCAGTAGAGATGGGACTAGTATGGGCGAACTATCTCGGCCGTGATGTGCCAGCTCTGAATGCCGTGATGATCCAGGGCTCAGTTGGTAGTCCAAACGAATTGATTTCAGCACTCCCAGAAATACAAGATATTTACACTGAGGTTCTCAGCGAACTGGGCATAGTGCCAATCGGTTTCATGGCGTTACCTCTGCTGAAAGCGTCCATTTTTTGCCGAAAAGAGCCTGTAAGTTCTTTAGAAAAGCTGAGAACTAAAAAACTCCGAGTGTGGAGTAACGATCAAGTCCAAACATTCACTAAACTTGGCGTCTCGGCACAGATAATTGGACAAAACGATCTCTATGTGGCACTCCAAACTGGTGTAGTTGACTGCGCCGTCTACCCAGCATTATTTGCTCACACAATATCTCTCAACGAAGTCACGAAGTATGCATCTTATCTTTATCCAGTTGCCGGTGTTCCCTATGTACTGGGAGCCTCGAAAGGTGCGTGGAATGACTTAGGTCGTAGTGAACGGCAAGCGTTAAGTACTGCGGCTGCGGGTGTTTGGGCGCGCACGAATGAATACTCTAAGGCTGAAGAAAAAGAACAATCAGCTCGCTCGAAATTGAAGGCACAAGGGCTCGAATTCGTTTCACCGTTCCCTGAAGCAGATCGAGCAGCATTTCTCGATGCAGCCTCATCAACTTGGCTGGAGATTGCAAAAGACGCCGGAGGTAAAGCGCCACAGTATAGAAAACGCATCCTCAAGGTACTTGGACGCTAAACTTGGACACAAAAGTTGATGATCGAGCGCTCCAGAAGAGAGGTAACAGCCTTTATGAATCCATGGAGTCTCTCTTGGTGGCAATGGCAGTTCTGGGGGCCCTCTCGGCCTCTGGTATTGTTTTAATCATCGGCGCTAGTGTCTCTATGCGTTACTTCGCGTTCGCGCCACTCAGTTTCACAGAGGAGCTGGTGGGTCTTTTAATGACTGTTTCATTTTTTTTAGCACTCCCATTAGTTACGCTCCGCTCAGAGCACGTCCGGATATCAGTTTTTGTCGCGGCTTTAAGTGAAAAATATCGATCATTGGCGACCAAGATCTCTAGAATTTTGGGTATGACCTTCTGTGTCTGGTTAATTGTACTTTCAATACCTTGGCTAGAGTTTGCAATCGACAGGAATATAAAAACAGAGGTTGGACGACTCTTGATGTACCCGTGGATGCTAGTTATCCCGATATCCATCATCCTGACCATGATCGCATTTATCTTACAAAGGCCCCCGACAAAAGAACCTTCAAGCCGTTCTAACTTGATGAGCTAATGGGGTGCTGAGCTTCTGGGGAATACTCGTCAGTGGATTAGTTCTATTTGCAGGTTCAGGACTGGCTCTGGGAGCAGCGCTCGGACTAACAGGGCTTCTCATCCTACAATTTCTGGCTAACGGCTCGACGTACGTCGCCTTAGACGCCATCTGGAATGTACTCAATTCCTTCACGCTAAGTGCTATTCCTCTCTTTATTATCTTGGGTGAAATTATGCTGCGCAGTGGTGTCAGCAAAAAAATCTATGAGGCACTTACTCCAGCCTTTCAAAGTATTCCTGGCGGGTTACTCCATACAAACATCGCTGTCTGCACGCTATTTGGTGCCGTAAGTGGCTCGAGCCTTTCTACCGCCGCGGCAGTTGGNTCTGTTGCGTACCCNGAGATGACGCGACGAGGCTATGACCGTCAAATGGTTGTCTCATCCCTGGCTGGNGGAGGCACTCTGGGGCTACTTATNCCCCCGAGCCTATCGCTCCTGATTTATGGCGCTCTTACAGAAACATCCATCGGTAAACTCTTCTTGGCGGGGATTATTCCGGGGCTACTTTTTGCCATCGCGTTTATGGTGTTTATTTTCGTACGATGTGTTCTGCGGCCAGAACTAGCCCCCAGGGACAGAACCCCCGTCTCAAAGATGTCTACTTTTCTGAAAGTGCTAAGTCTCTGGCCTTTCATTTTACTGATCACAGTCATCATGGGGAGTATAGCGTTTGGTATCGCCACTCCAACGGAGGCCGCGGGAATTGGCGTCTTTGCGACCATTTTAGTGGGTTATTTTTGGGGGGACCTGACGCCCAAAATTCTTGCAAAAAGTATTTTTTCGTCTACCTTACTTTTTGGGTCAATTTTATTCGTAGTTTTAGGGGCAACTGTCTTGGCTCAGGCCGTCAGCCTAATCGGAATACCTCAAACAATACTTAAAGAAGTCAGTTCAGCAAATCTTGGGCCTTTCTTAGTTGTATCTCTCATCGTCTCATTTTACCTGATACTCGGCTGTTTCTTCGATGGTTTATCACTGATGATCATGACGCTTCCTATCGTTGTACCTCTCATGATCGGACTAGACTATGACCCAATATGGCTCGGAGTGGTCATCACCATACTTATTGAAATTGGACAGATCACTCCCCCGGTCGGGCTAAATCTTTCAGTACTTGTGTCTGTCACTAAAGAAGACGTTTCTTTGGGGGAGTCTGCGATAGCAGCCATACCGTATTGGCTTATTCTATTAGCCGGAATCTTGATTCTAGCAACCTTTCCACAGTTGGCGCTCTATTTACCAACGACTCTGCTTTAGCCCTGCTTCTCTAATCCATTAATTGGTTTGCAAGCTCGCACACATCCTCAAGGAATCCAAGCATCTCTGTAACCACGCGCGCTCATTTTCAACTTGTCAGCAGCGGCTAATGAAAAGCGATTCGAAATCATTTCAAAGAGTCGTAAGACATAAATTTTCATGCCCTTAATTTTAAAAATCTCGATCTATATTCACAAGCGGAGCTCACTCCCATCATTTAATGGTGATAATAAACAGACCAACAACAACAAAAATGATGCGGTCTAAAACTCTCCGCTGACTGATTAGTCCATATGAACTCACAGTGATACCTAACGCGATTTTTAAAGCAAAAATCAGTGCATATAGCCAATTATTTAGGTTAACAATTTCTGGATGGGTGACCATGCCAATCGGAATAATATAGAGACCGATACCAATAGCCATAGAAGATACAGCGACCTTTAACCAATTTTCTTCGACCATTCCAGCTGCTATGAAGACCCCACCACATACAGGCGGTGTGATGGTCGAGAGCAGGGCATACCAAAAAACAAACAAGTGAACCAGAATGGGCTCTAGGCCGCGATCGATCAGTGCGGGACCCGCGACGGAAACACAGATAACATAAGCGGCGGTTGTCGGTACCTCCATACCCAAAAAAAGACATGCAACGGCGGTAAGTGCCAAGGTTAAATAGAGACTTTCTCCAGAAACTGACAAAATAAGCGAGGTGATTTTTACACCAAGACCGGTGATTCCTAACACTCCAACAATCAATGACGCGCACAAAATGATGGATGCAATCATTGAGATCTGACGCCCCGAAATGGTGAGAGCCTCACCCAGTCTCGCAAAGCCTCGTTTTAAATTAAGTCGCGCATCCGCTCCTGTAAATAGCAAAAACATGGCCACAACAGTAGCCAATGCTGCGGCATATTGCGGTGTATACCCGCTAAACATCAGCCATAAAAGCATTGCAAAAGGCACAATGAAGAATCCGACTGTAATTGCTAACTCAAGTTTATTCGGCTGCTCAGACGCGTCAACGGGTCTGAGATTGAACAGTTCGGCGTATCTGTTAACACCGATCCACACCGTATAGAAATATAACAATGCTGGTAGAGAGGCGGCGAGAATGACCTCCGTGTAGGGGATCCCCGTCAACTCAACCATAACGAAGGCTCCGGCTCCCATAAGCGGAGGCATAATCTGTCCCCCGGTTGAAGCCACTGCCTCAACCGCTCCTGCCACCTTTTTTGGATAGCCTAGCTTTTGCATTGTCGGAAGCGTAACCATGCCAGTTGAGGCCACATTCGCTGAGGCAGATCCAGAAATAGAGCCAAACAAAGCGGATGAAATTACTGATACCTTCGCTGCACCTCCTTTCAAATTTCCAGCTGAGGTAACCGCCAAGTTCATGAAGCCACGACCCGCCTCTCCTGCATTCAAAACCGCACCAAAGATTAAAAAAATAGAAATAATAGAAACTGAGACCCCGGTTAAAGGCCCCCAAAGCCCACCCTCTGTGATGATAAGTGTGCCCAGATAGCTCCCCAAAGGAATGCCGCCATGGCCAAACTCACCGGGAATCAAATGCCCAAAGAATCCGTAAAGAAGGAAAAGACTGGTAACAATAGGTAATGGTAACCCAACAGTTCGTCTTGCCATCTCGAGCACGGTGATAACCAGGACAAAACTAATCAGATATTGAAAATACCCTTCAAGGAATCCGTACTGATCTGATAACGCTGGCTCATTAATTGCCAGATAGATACAAGCGGTAATCGCCAAACAAAACCAAACCACATCTCGAAGTGCGTGAGAAAATTTAGTTTGCGATACTAGAAAAATCCACGGAAGTGCTGCAACTAGATGCAAAGGTCGCGAAACCAGACTCGGAATAAGCCCTGAGAAAATTAAATAGGTGTGAAACACCACCGAGAGGAATCCAATCGCAACCCAGACTTGATTGTTAGAACGATCAATAATCATCAGTAATAGCGCTCGACAAGGCCGAGCGCATTTGTCTTGTTTTAGTGATGATCCGCCAGGGGCGCGCCGATCTCCTTATAGTACCGCTTGGCTCCAGAATGTAATTGAGTTAGGACATTGGATAACATCTCAGGACTCACCCCATCCCACCATTTAGCAGCCATTCCCAGAGCTTTCTTATTTTCCCAATAGGCTTTTGTAAGCGAGTAAGCAACGTCTTCACTCATATCGGTTGTTGTGAATGCAACCACTGGCAACGAAGTCGTTTGAATATCGCTTGCTTGCCCTGCATAAGTCCCAGCGGGAATCACCAGTCTCGTCCGCTTGGTTGTTTTAATCTGCGCATCGGTTAACGACAAGACCGTTGCACCAGCTGATGCTGCTGCCTCAATCACGTTAGGCGCGGGGTATGACCCAGCTGTAACAAAGCCGTCAATTTGGCCATTTTTCAGAGCAGATACGGCATTGGATAGTTCAACTTCAGCTATTTTTACCTTTCCTTCTAGCCCAAATAGCTTCAGGTACTTCGCACCCTCTCTAGCCCCAAATGACCCTTTGCCCAGTAAGATTGTCTTTCCTTCCATCCCAGTAAAACTATTCACGGCACTCTTATCAGCCATGACAAAATGCATCGTTAGTGATGGGATAGGAAACAATGCCCGAATCTCGTCAAACCGAGGATGGCTCTTATCTTTGAACATCGCCTTACCACCGCGAGCGAGCTTCACCAGAACCGGAGGGGTAGTAAATACATAATTATTGGTCCTACCTTTTACCTCCATCACATTCTGAACGGAACCTTGACTCTCCTCGAGCGTCACGGTGATCTTGGAATTAGTGCCATTTTTTACAGCCTCAGATAACTCCACACCCATCTGATAATAGGACGAAGTCGATTTGGCGGACTTGTAAGTAATCCTCGTTTCAGCATGAGTAACAGACGCCCACGTGCAAAGACTCAGTATCGATAAAATTCCAATAAGTATTTTTTTTCGCATAATTATTTTCTCCAGAAATATTCAGTCCTGATTACGTCAGAAGCACTGGCGTATTTCAAGACCCGCGTGCCGTTTATCATCTATCATCAAGAAATTACTCGACCTAATAAAGCCAGTATGAGCCACCACCATAGCCACACTAAACAAGCTGGAATTTATTTTATGCTCCAGAGATTGATTCTCGCTCAGTTAGACTTGCTGAATATTAACATCAGTAACTGGGTAACCTCACCCTCCAACGGAAAGGAAAGCATACCCATCACCGAGTACCCAAGCGCCCAGGGCATGAAATAAAACCTAAAGAGATAAAAAAACCACGCAACATACAGTGGCACTAGTGGTTCAACAAGAAACCTCGGTGTAACTGGGTCGAATACTTTGACGACCGGATCCGTGTATTTGACGAAAACTCGCATGAAAAAAAAATCTGAATGCAACGGCAGGAAAATATTCATAGCTACTCGTCCAATCAATGTCCACATGATCAAGCCCATTATGTAGTCCATAACGATTACCCAGCCTGGCAGATGAGCCATTGAGACTTCCATCAGCACTCCTTAAATATTGACTTAGCGTGAAATTTTAATAAAAAAATAGGGGGCTGTGCCCCCTATTTTCTGTTTCGAGGTTTAGTGTGTTGCCGACAGCACTTCCTCTCCCGACGGATCTCGAGTCGCATCAACCATTGCTTGAGTCTCTGCATCTGGTTCCTCAGTCGCCAGACTCACCACAACCATGGCGATCAAGCTTACCGATGCACCAATGATACCAAACCGCAAATGATCGATACCTAGCCAAGGTGCCATCCCGTTAAAGTATACCTGATACAGATACCATGTTCCGGCTGCGAAGCCCAGGACCATTCCGGCAATTGCGCCCTGCCTGTTGGCCCTTTTCCACCAGATACCGAGTACCAGCGGGAAGAAGAGCCCTGACATCGCGAAATCAAATGCCCATGCAACTGCACCTAAAATACTCGTGAGCTTCATACTCGCAATATATGCTGCAGCCGCGCCGATCACTATGAGTAATATCCGGGCTACAACCAACCGTGTTTTGGTTTCGGCTTTCGGATCGATGATCTTATAATACAAATCGTGACTTAAAGCGTTCGCGATAGCCAACAGCAAACCGTCTGCAGTGGACATGGCAGCAGCCATACCACCCGCAGCCACAAGGCCTGAGATGACGTAAGGCAAGCCTGCTATTTCTGGCGTCGCAAGTACGACAATATCAGCGCGCATGAAGAATTCATTCAACTGTAAAATACCATCACCATTACCATCGTTTAGCCATAGCATCTTCACCGACGACCAATTTTGGATCCATGGTAACGCCTGAACCTCAGCAATCGATTTACCGATAATACTCGTTGCGAGGGTTGGATCGAGCAACTGAAGCTTGGTAAGGGTTGCCAACGCCGGTGCTGTAAAATAGAGCAAGAAGATGAAGAACAGTGAATATGCAACTGACTTACGGGCATCACGTACAGAAGGCGTCGTAAAGTAACGCATCAGGATGTGTGGCAGGGATGCCGTACCCATCATCATACAAATCGCCAGTGTCGCAAAACTCCAGCTCTGCATGCCACCCTGCGGATCAAAATGAGGAACCGATAGAATCTTCACACCACCAAATGGTGGCTTTTCCACCGCTGCCGCACCGAGCTGCACGACTGGCTCCAGTTCCTGAATCCGAGCAACAGCCTCACCGTAACCGAAATGAGGAATGATTCCGAATCCTTGACTATTTGACATCCATATCACGGGGATTAAGTAAGCGATGATCAGTACGATGTACTGCGCCACCTGTGTCCACGTAACAGCCCTCATCCCTCCGAGCATAGAACATAGGAGAATACCCAACAGGCCAAACCAAACGCCGACCTCAAATGGAATCTGAAGAGCCCGTGCCGCAATTGTGCCAGTAGCATTGATTTGCGCAGTCACGTAGGTAAAAGAAGCCACCACGAGGACGATCACTGCACAAAGACGTGCACCGTTCCCACCGTAACGCGTTCCTATAAAGTCTGGAACGGTGTAGCAACCGAATTTCCTTAGGTAAGGCGCCATCAGCGAATTAACCAAAACATAGCCACCTGTCCAGCCCACGATAAACGCGAGATAACTGTATCCACCGAAATAGATACCACCAGCGAGGGCGACAAACGATGCACCCGACATCCAGTCAGCTGCTGTGGCCATACCATTATAAACCGCGGGCACCTCTCGACCAGCGACGTAGTAGGCCGAAACCTCCATCGTGCGCGACAGCCAGCCAATCCCGGCATATACAACGATTGTGAAGGCCACGAATAAGATACCAATTGTTGCGGCAGACATACCCATCTGCTCACATATGGCCATCAAGAGAATGAAACCGATGAAACCACCGGTGTACATCCCATAAATCCGGCCTAGATTGTCAGTGAATTTACCTTCCATTGTGCGACCTCCTCCTAAACACCGGCTTCATCATCAATCTTGTCTTGCTGATAATTCTGAAAGAAAATCAACGCAACAAAAACGATCAAAGAACCCTGAACTGGGAAGTAATATCCCAGAGGGAATCCAAGGAACGAGTACTCCATTAGAGCTTTCGCATTCCATGGGATGATTATTGAAAAAATGAACCAAATGGCTAGGACCAAAAACGTTAAATTTCGCGTTTTAGCCCAGTGCCGCTGCTTAGTCTCGCCATCCATTTGTGGCCTCCTGTTGAATTAGCACCGATAACGTTATTCTTATCATTGGAAGATAATCTTACCAACTAAGGCAGGCTTACCCATCGATAAGGATACGGGCTTTCTTCGAACGGGCCGACTATACCTTGGCATGATAGCGTTTAGTCGTAGCTCATCTGTTTCTAAGTTATGGCAACCTTAATCAACTTTGGGGTTATTTTAGTGTTTTTTTATATCCAAAAAAAATTATCCGAATTCCGCGATATAGTGCGTCAGTATCCTGTGTTCAGGCGGCGTTCTTTTCCAATCGAATCTCTAGAATCTGCTTCGGAGTTTGGCGCAACAAGGGCAGCGTTCGTAGCTCAAAAGACCATGTTCGGATACGTGAAGACACGTATGGGCACTAGCTATCCGGAAATGTTTCGTGATGATGTGATGGTCTCCTCCTTAAAAATTGCTACCCTCTACCACTACTCGGCATGTCTCAGCGATTTGATGATCTACATTTTCCGTACATTATCTTCCGAGTATCGAGTACCTATTGATAAATGCATCGCAGAGGCGAGCGCGGGTTACCGCAAGGGTCTTACCAGTAATTTAGGCCCGGATGATGAGATATTTAATCTCGAAGACGCATGTATTTCTTTCCGGAGGCGTTTAGAGAGTGCTCAATGGGATGAGCCCTTTGAAACTTTTGATGTCTTCTCGCGTAGCCCCAAGAGCCTTGTTCGCTGGGCCCCTATAGCAGATGAGTTTAAAAACCTTGATCAAGATATTGCTGAAAACTCGGTCACGTTTACGTGGATCGAGATTCGCAGGGAATTTAATGACTTGTTGAATCTATCAGACTCGCACATTCAAGATGTGTAGAACGGCCGGTAGCCAGTCCCTTTATGAGCCAAAGATGACGAGCTCGGTTCTGCAAAATACAAGGGCCATTCCCGTGGCCAGAGCTATTAACTTGGAACACAAAATACCTAATCTGGTTTCTTTTAATCCAAATGAACACCACTCAAATTCCGTTGGTTACTAAAATAAGTCGAGTGAATTTAGATCGCCACGACTAAAAATATTTAGTTTTATTGATTGGCTGGCCCCAATGGTCATTGCCAGAGGCATAAATACTAGTGATTATGCGGAGTGATTGCGCATTGACGTGGACCCTCCTTGGCACAAAACCAGCATAACCTGCAGAACTTGACGTATTTTTATAGAAGATCGCAACCTGAATAAATCTAAGCAGTCCAGTCCCCGAGTCGGCTAGAACCGTCAACTCCAAGCCCGATGAATCGTATTGGGTGTTTCAAAATTACTGGCATAATCAATAATGTCCTTCTATCCGGGTGAAAAAGTCCTGGATTAAACCAGTAACAACCCGCTCAATCACGGCCACCACTTTGCGGTTCGGGCTAAAGGTGAAATGTGCTCGCTCGGTCCTGCCGGCGAACATCAAATATCTTCAAGCGGAAGGCTAATGAAAAGTGGAATCGAATGGACACCAGATCCCTACAGGGAATACAAGCTTCTGGCTCATTTCGAATATTCGTCAGAATCGACATTGCTTGAGTGATAGCTAACGGTAGGTATCAAACTATCATTATAAATCTTTACAGATAATTCCTGCATTGCAATGTTGGTCTGTTACTCTTTAAAAAACTACAGTCGACCGATTGGGTTAATCATTAAAAACTGAAAACTATGGCGCACGATAGTGAAATTTGCAGTAAAGAATTTAAGTCACATCTACAGCAAAAAAGTTCAAGCAATCCGCAACCTTTCCATTGAACTAAACTCAAACAAAGTAACTGCACTTTTGGGCCCCAACGGTGCGGGAAAGAGCACTCTTTTTAAAATCTTGGCAGGCCTTATTCGCCAAACAACTGGGACGATTGAGATTAACGGGGCCAGTTGGGATCGGAATGATCCTGAACCGCTTGGAAAGATTGGGTTCGTCTTTCAGGATCCTACGATCGACGGTATGCGAAGCGGAATGGCGAATTTAACCTATGCCGGCCAACTTCAGGGCATGGATAAAAATACGCTCAAATTACGAATCAACGAACTGGTGGCAACCTTTGAAATGGGCGACTACGTGACGAGACCAGTTGGATCTTTGAGTGGTGGACAGAGACGAAGGTTAGAAATAGCTAGGGCTTTGATTCACCGTCCTATTTGGCTTTTCTTAGATGAACCATCCACGGGACTCGACATCGACAACAGATTGAGGCTTTCAGAAATACTTCATTCGCTTGTAAGTATTGAAGGGTGTGGTGTGCTTTGGTGTACCCACATTCCCGACGAGCTTAGATCGGGCGACAATCTAATCATAATGAAGAAAGGAGAAAAAGTTTTTGATGGTCATTTCGACTCCTTAGATCAGGTCATCAACGAATATCAATCACTGATAGGGAAAACATGAAGAGTAGTAATTTTGCACCAGTGCTCGCAATCTTTCACAGAGAATTTGATCGGTTTATTAAACAAAAAACAAGATGCATCTCAGCCATCGTACGTCCGCTACTTTGGCTTATAGTATTCGCAGCAGGCTTCCGCAGTGTTCTCGGTATCGCGATACAACCACCATACGAAACCTACATCACGTACGACCTTTATGTAACTCCCGGCCTTATAGGAATGGTGGCCCTATTTAATGGAATGCAAGCATCCCTTAGTATGGTGTACGACCGTGAAACAGGTAGCATGAAATTACTGATGACTGCGCCCGTTAGTCGCCGCAGGCTTTTAATTTATAAACTTTTGGCGACTGCCACTATATCGACCATTCAAGCATATTTGTTTATTGGTATTGCCATACTTTACGGCGTTAATCTTCCATGGATGGGGCTGATAACTGCGCTTCCGACGATATTCATAGCAGCGTATTTCATCGGATTATTCGGTTTAATTCTCGCAAGCCAGATTAAAGAGCTCGAGAACTTCGCAGGTGTGATGAACTTTGTCATTTTTCCAGCTTTTTTCCTTTCAAGTGCTCTCTACCCATTGTGGCAAATCAAGGAGACGAGTGAAATCGTCTTTACGTTAGCGATGATCAATCCTTTCACTTATGTCGTGGAAGCTGTGCGCTTCGGTATTCATCAAACCGCGATTACCTGGTACACAGCTGGTCTGCTATGCGGCAGCATTATTTTTTCTACCGCAGTTCACCATGTGTTCACATTCGGTCAAACCAAATAACTCAAATTTTTAAGGGATTCAAAACCGCAGGGCGGCCCTTTAATTCGAAATAGGAGGGGCATAGGGCTTCGAAGTCGCCTGGACTGTGTGTCACGATAATCGTAGGAATACTCCCTTCACTAATTACCGTTTTGATATTGGAAATTAACCGCTCCACGTTTGTCGGATCGAGCGATGCAGAGGGTTCATCAAGCAACAACAAGCCGGGGCGCGCAAGTATGCCTCTCGCAATTGCGATTCGTCGCTGCATACCAAGTGATAGCTGACGTGGTCTTAGCCGGCTGACTTCTGATAAGTCAAACAGAGATAGCCAACGTTTCTGTGACGCAAAATCCGTATTAACAATTGACAAATTCTCCGCAACCGTAAGCCAGGGTAATAAAGTTGGCTCCTGAAAGACCAAACGAGGTCTTAAACTATGATTCTGTCTCGAAATTCCCCGTAACAATGTAGTCTTGCCAACACCTGAGTCTCCGCTTACTACACAGAGAGTTTCAGAAACGTTAATAGCCCCAGCCCCCACGATTCGTTGGTTATCTAACCAACAGTCAGACCAACTGACCATCTTTTCGCCACCTTTGGACATGTTGCTCCAGTGGTCTGACCACAAACCATTCAATCAACTGCATCGCAATCATAAAGCTCAATGCGTATGCAAGGATCATGTCGACTTCAAAAAGTTGAAAATAGAGATGTATCTGAAATCCGATACCTGATGATCGCCCTAATAACTCAACGACCAGAATTATCTTCCATGTTAGCGAGAGCCCGGTTCTTAACGCTGTAAATAAGAAAGGTTCGAGTTGTGGTATCCAAACAAATCTGAGCTTCTGCACCCACGACAACTCGTAGACTTGAGCAAATTCTTCGTACCGAGACTCGAATTGGCGAACTCCATCACGGACGTTCACCGCGATTAAGGGAGCTTTATTGATAACCACTGCAAGAATTGCAGCTAGCTCCGTCATACCTAATCCCAAGTAACATATAACGATCACAACAAGGGCCGGCATATTGAGGAAAATATTAACCCAAGGCCAAAACCATCGATCTAACAAATCCGATCGGCCCAGAAGCACACCAATGAAAACACCAGAGATCCACGCCAGCCCAAAAGCAGCTAATACCCGGCCAAATGTTGCGTTTAGATGAACCCATAATTCCCCACTAGACGCTTCCCTNGAGAGACTTTCAAAAACTACCAAAGGTCCCGGGAAAACATCAGTCTGCAGCAGTTGGCTAGATACTCCCCAAACTACTANGAGAGCGACTAGTGATGTGGTGGCAGCGAATGGCATGTATTGGTTTGTCAGTTAGATGCGAAAAATGCTCNCTCATCCAATTTCGTTTTTGCCTTGATCAGCTTCCCGTCACCATAAGTCCGCATCAGATCAAACATGGCCTGAGCCGATGAGAAATCAAATGTTTCTGATGGTATCCCCTGCCGCCAAGATGTACGTAAAGTTACAAATTCTTTATCTGTTTTGGCTTTTATCAGTCCCCTAAGCGGCTCCCACGCAGCGTCGTCTGCCGCCAGTATCCTTTTTGCCTCCCTCGATGCGGCACCCAAACCTTTAGCCAAATCTCTATTTTCAGAAGCCCATTTCTCCTTAAAGACGTAACCAAGAAGCGGGGTATCTGGAGAAAGTCCCAGTTCAACCGCGTCTTTTTGAACATCCACAACTCGTCGAAATCCCTTAGCTTCTAGCTTTGCTAAGAAATGCCAAAAGTTGATTACTGCGTCAATTTCACCAGATATTGCTTGTTTAAACAGAAGTGGAGGTGCTCCAAAAACCAATTCATTTTGCGCCGCGAGATCTAACCCATGACGCTTTTTGGCTATAGCTTGGATTATGATCCAGCTTTTATCGACGGGACCACCCGCGATACCAATCCGTTTATTTTTTAGGTCGTTAAGCGACTTCACTGAACTCTTTGGACCGACCATCAAACTACCGACGGCTTTCGAGTACGACGTGAATTGATAGCCCTTGCCATCACTCCGCTGATTCGCAACCCAAATCCAGTCCGACACGATTACATCTACAGCATCATTCTGAATCGCCAACGTTGAAGCTTGTTTACCTGCGACGTCCACAACTTCGAGTTTGAATCCATTTTTCTCATCGAGCCCTAAGCGCTTGATCGTCTCAAGTTCCCACTTAACCGTTCCAAACTTAAGCGCTGCCAACTTTACAGTCGGCGCCTCGTTAGCCAAACAGAATGTAGTAAAAGTTAGCACCGAGACCAAGCTTATAAATCGTAAAGTCGCCACGGAAAACTCCTTAAAAATACCTTTCACGTTGAACCTTTTTTTCAAATTACCACTAATGTTCCAAAAATCTTATCCAAAAACAAATTTTCAAGTAATAAAGTTGTAATTTACGTCTACGAACCACTTAGTTTCTATATCTAGATTTGCTTAAATCTAAAAAACAGCATTTAATTCGATTTTTAAAAAAATGCATGAATATGCTCATAAATGCGTTCGAAGATGCACTTATATTAATATTTTCAGCAGACTCAGATCTGATGGAAATTCTTTTGTTATCCGTAAAAGTTAGTTTCGCAGCACTTGCTATTGCTGGCATATTCGCGATGCCTATCGGAACAGTACTTGCAATCAGTCAATTTAAAGGGAGAAAGCTAATAGTTACTTTTCTCAATGCAATGATGGGGTTACCTCCGGTTGTCGTTGGCCTATTCGTATACCTAATGCTTTCCCGATCAGGGCCCTTAGGCGTTTTTGAGCTTCTATACACACCGACCGCTATGATTATTGCGCAAGTGATCTTAATCGTACCTATCGTCGCCTCGCTGACTTACCAGGTCATCGAGGAACTAAGTAAAGAGTATCGAGAGCTATTTGCGAGCCTAAAAATCAGTCCTCTAAAAGCGGTCTTTGCATATCTTTGGGATGCCCGATACTCATTATTGACGACTCTCCTAGCCGGTTTCGGTCGAGCGATTTCTGAAGTAGGTGCGGTTATGATTGTGGGCGGTAACATCAATCATCTAACAAGAATAATGACCACAGCCATCGCTCTTGAAACATCAAAAGGTGAATTAACCTTAGCGCTATCTCTAGGGATAGTACTGCTGACGACCGCTCTACTCGTGAATGCCATTGTCATGTCTATAAAGACAGTCGCAGTTGAGAAAGGGTGTGTCTGATACACCATTGATTGAAGTTGTCAATCTGAGTTTGAAACTCAACGATCAAGTTATTCTGAACTCGATAACGATGACTTCAACAGAAAAAAGAATAACCATGGTCATGGGTCCAAATGGTGCAGGGAAGAGTCTTTTTTTAAAATGTCTTCACGGTTTAAGAGAACCAACAACTGGATCAGTAAAAATTTTTGGCAAAACGATTCTTGGACCATCGGCGAATCAAGCGATGGTATTTCAAAAACCGACTCTATTGAGACGCAGTGTTATTGAGAATTTTCAATTCGCTAGCTGCACGAAAACTGAACCAGCCTTGATTGATAATGCTCTTTCAGTCGCACATTTACGCGATAAAAAAAACTTTCCTGCAAAGCTGTTATCGGGCGGAGAGCAACAGCGGCTTGCGGTCACAAGGGCTTTACTCCGGAAACCCAAATTACTGATTTTGGATGAACCCACTGCGAGCCTGGACCCCGCATCGGTGCAAATTATTGAACAAGTAATTCAAGATTTCACGAGACAAGGAGGAAAAGTCATATTTGTCTCGCATGATATTGGTCAGGCAAAACGGCTTGGATCAGAAATTATTTTCTTNCACGAGGGCAAGATCATCGAACAGAGCGTGGCTAGCGACTTCTTCAATAAGCCCGNGAGCGCCGAGGCAAAGGCCTATCTCAACGGCCACATCATCATTTAAAGCTTCAAAAAGAGAGATAAAAGTAATGNNAATCATTACGATCGTAAAAAAAATAGCTCTTGGATTAGGGGCTTGGGTTAGTTCCTATNTCTGTTATGCCGACTCGATAATCCTCCAATCCACNACCTCAACAAAAAACTCTGGCTTTTACGATTACATCCTGCCAATGATCGAGAGAGATACAGGGATCACAACAAACGTTGTCGCGGTAGGTACTGGCCAAGCGATCAATAACGCAAAACGGTGCGACGGGGACGTGCTCCTGGTTCATGCGGAAGCAGCTGAAAAAAAGTTCGTCAGCGACGGATATGGACTTAGGCGCTTTGACCTCATGTTTAACGATTTCGTAATTATTGGTCCTTCCAGCGATCCGGCAAATATTGCAGAGTCCACAGATGTCGTGAACGTATTTAGATCAATTGCATCCAAAGGAGCGCTATTTGCATCCCGCGGAGATAATTCGGGAACCCATATAGCGGAAAAAAAGCTATGGAAAATATCTGGGACAGATCCAGGCAAGGCCTCTGGGAAGTGGTATCTAGAGACCGGCTCAGGCATGGGGTCAACTTTAAACCTGGCAGTAGGTAAGGGCGCTTACGTTCTAAGCGATAGGGCAACTTGGATTAAATTTGCCAATAAACAGGATTTCAAAATTCAATTTCAGGGAGACGATCGTCTATTTAATCAATACGGTATTGTATTGATTAACCCCGCAAAGTGCCCGAGTTTAAATTTTGAGGCTGGGTGGAAATTTGCAAGTTGGCTACTGTCAGACAGAGGGCAGTCAGCGATCGCATCCTATAAGGTCAGTGGCAATCAGGCATTCTTCCCTAACGCAAAATAATTGAAAGAGGCCAGAAGGAGTGACGCATGAAAATCATATTAATTGGGCTTACGGCAGCCATAATTTCAGCCGTGAGTTTTGCGATGAACCATGGACACAACATGGATCACGGAGATCAACAAATACAATTTAAACGAATTGAGTCGAATGGCATCACGCTATCTAATTTTCAGGCACGCGCAAGTGTTGGTAGCACAAAAAACTCAGGAATCTACGGCGAGATTCGGTCTATGGAGGCCGACCGTTTGATCAGCATATCAAGTTCTTTGGCTGCCGTGGCAGAACTGCATGAACATATTAATGATAACGGTGTAATGCGAATGCGTGAGGTGGAGGATGGATTAGCAATCAACCCAGGCCAGCCCATGAGTATGAAGCCAGGTGGATTTCACATTATGTTAGTGAGACTTCATAAGCGATTAATCGCTGGCAAATTTATCGATCTCACACTGGAATTCGAGTCCGGAAAAATCCTCGATATTTCGGTACCGATAGTCCCGATCAAGAAAATGCATCACTGACGATTGACTAGCAAGTGCCAGCGCTGTCGGAACGAAATGCGATTATGAGTCTGCCTGTGGAGTCGGCATATACATGACGTATCGATTCGCCATGTATTGTGTCTGAAGGGTCTGGTTGCGTTCAATGCGGATCAGCAAGAACAACAGCGCGCTCAAAGAAAACATCACCAAAGAAACTAGGGTAAGTACCGCATTCCTCTGCATCCTTTGGTCTGAAACGGCAAGCGCCAGCTGGTAATCAGCCATCGCTGACGCTTGCTGATCTGACCCACGAGCCATCATCAATGCACGATCAGACACTTGTTCTGCAAACCATTGCACATGGAGCAGTGGGTACTCGACGAGATACCGATCAACACGCTCACGCGCCTGTCCCGCTACCACCGCTTTCGTAGGGAAAAACGCAGGTTTCAATGATGCTTCCATAATATGGTCAAACAACAGGGTCGCGAAGGAAAGTTCTGGAATTCCTGGCTGAAGGCTCAAACGCTGATGTGTGTAATCAATCAAACGGGCAACCCGCTGCCGACGCTCCTCATCCTTCTCTACACCTCGAGACGCCAATAAGGACTCCAATAATGCAGATCCTGCTCGAATAGCTTTACGCTCTTTTTCCGTAAGTTCAGCTCTTGAGGAGCCAATTGGAATAGCCACCTGAGGCCAAATAATTTGACCCTGTAGCAGTCGATCTGAAAAAGTCTCAAACTCCGAAACATTAGGCGCAGTAAATCGCACACCAGCTGGTTGGACGGGCGCATTTGGCATATCAGAAAGAACGACCTGCGCAGCAAAGTAGGCCGTTCCTGTCAGACCGAGCGCCCCCAGCAGCGCAAAACAAACAAGAAATAAACCACGAAAAAAGTCTGCAAAACGATGAAATAATGCCTCTGGCGAGACACGTCTTTGAATCACCGAATCACGGGCCATGATAGGTTACTGCGACGCCTTGGTTTTTAGTGCAGTCTTCTGAGTTGTGTTTGCCTCCATCGCAGCATCACCGAAAGCGAGGGTATCTTCTGCTTTTTTCTCAGGTTTTTTTCCACTCAAAACCATGATATCCAAATCACCTTTCGAATACTGACAGTTACCATTCATTCGAGCACCGCGAGCGACCGATAGCGACTGATAATGGATATCTCCCTCAATCACGGCAGACTCTTCTAGTTCCAGCTCACATGCGGTAATTGAACCGATAACGCGGCCAGAAATTTTCACTTCTCGGCCAAAAACACGACCTTTGACAACACCTGATGAGCCAATCGTAAGATGAACAGTCTGGACATCACCCTCAACAGTGCCGTCAACATGAATATTCCCCTCAGAAACTAAGTTTCCTGAAACGACGAGGTTTGGGGCGAGAACCGCAAAGGTTTCGTTGGGTGATGTCATTGATGAGCTCCTGGTATCACTTCGCGTCTGCGAGTTTCTGTTCTTTGAAAACATAACGTCCTGCTTTTATAAATTGATATGGATCGACGGGCTTACCCTGAATACGGACTTCATAGTGCACATGAGGACCTGTAGACCTGCCAGTACTACCTACCTGCCCTAAAGTCTCTCGATAATCAACGGTAGCACCCTTTTTGACGTAGATCTTTTTGAGGTGTCCATAGGCAGTCTCAATACCACACCCGTGGTCGACGATAACAAAACGACCATAACCACCTTTGCGCCCAGCAAAGGTTACGGTACCTGAGGCAGTTGCTCGAACGCGAGTACCAGGCCATGCGCCAAGATCGACACCCTCGTGCCACGCCGGCTTCTTAGTAAATGGATCTTTTCGCTTACCATAAGGACTGGTCAGATTGTAGTAATCCACCGGTGGAGAGAGTGGTGCACACTCGAGCATCGACCGCAATGCCTGCCAATCTTGACCCAAGGCCATCAGACGATCCGATCGGTCCTGAAATCGCTCAAAGACGTGTCCAAATTTAGCCACTTCATGCCCTGGCCCACCGGCGCCAAAGGAAGGGGTGAATCCTGCGAACTCGGGGTCAGCAAGCGGTGTCCCATCAATTGTGGCGAACCCCTTAGATAATGTGACAGTCATTGTGTCATGTAATACTTCCATAGCTTCTGACTGGGTCTCATATGCTTCCGTTATATCCCCGGCCACGTTAGTCAACCACGGACCCACATCTTCGACAAATTGCGGCGGCCGGTGCCCTGAAATCTCGGCAACTGACTCACTCATATCCATCACAAGGTCAGTCAGATCAGCGTTAGTTTGTTCAACCAGACTGATTCGTATAGCTAACTGATCCTGAAACCATGGGATAAATGCGGAAACAACCGCGGGAGAGGTCTTGTTTAGGACATCATCCGTCAGATCACGAATGGTCTCAAACCTGGACACCCATCCCTCATTTTTTCTAACTTCTTCGTTGAATGATTGACGGAGTTCATAAGCGTTTTTCTGATCATTCTCGAGTTGTGCAATGAATAGTTTATTTGCGGCCACAGTCGTAGCAAGTTCAGCTTCAACAACTAATCGTTCATTGTGATTCCAAGAAAATCCTATTGACGCAACTGCAGTCCACAGAAAAAAAACGGCGACTGCGCACGTGGCGGCGACTTGATGCCACGTCTTCAATACGATATATCGGGTATCAGAGCCCGTCCGAAGTACTAGTGACCGTTCTGGAAATCGAGCAATAATTTTCTGAAAAGTTGCCTGCATGTATCTAACTCGTTTCGACCTTCCGCCAAATTGAAAAATCTTTTATTGAGTTTTCCGCTTCCAACTTGGCCCAGTATTGTTGGCTAGATTGTCGACCGTTTCAACCGTTGTATAACGCAACAAAAAAAACTGGTATCTCTAGGCTGCTGCCAACGAATGGTAATTCATGGTAAATATATCAAAGGTTTATCCGATAATAAAACTATCTATTGCTATTTGAGGTTTCAATGAAGCATCCAATTCGCGTGCTCGTCTTTGGGCTTGCTACCGTCTATGGGACTTATGCATCAGCATATTCAGGGGAACTATGGCTATCCCAAGCTAATCAACGATTCGGCACACCACCAAATATGCTCGCTCATGGGTTTTTGGCAGGTGTCGTCCATAGCTGGAATAATCGAAGAGAAACAAGGTTTCCAGATCTGTGCTTCAACGCTCCGCCAGATCAAATGCAAATCAAAAATCTTATGGAGATCATAAAAGACTACATCAACAATCGAAACCCTGATCTCAAAGCTCCTGCCCAAGGCATTATTCGGGTAGCAATAATGAATCGCTTTCCATGCCGGGAAAGTAGTTAAAGTTGCTTTTCAGAGAGAATCATTTCGCGACGATGATCTTGGTAAGCTCTCATAATTGCAGAATCAACCTTCCTACAATGTAATTGCGCGCCATCGGGTTTTTGCATAGTCAGATCGTCACGGCTTAGTGAACCAAATTCATTCCCGAACCGATCGACAAATCGGTAGTGGTCAATAGTTGTTTCGACTAGGGTTGCGACTGGGTAGGTCAGAGCTTCTAAAGGATCAAACCGCCATAGTGATAACTGCATATTTGGGTGCGCCACTTGCATCAAATACTGGTGCTCGACAGGGCCTAAAAGCTCAGTTGGTGCTTTTTCCAAACCACATTCAAGCGCCGAGAAGTCATCAAGCGCTTGAGGTTCAGCAAACAAATAATTCCAGTGGCCTACCTGCACGTTCAAAAACATTAAAAACTCCATGACTCTCGAACCAGTCATGGCATCTTCTGGATGAATGCCTTCAAAAAATTCCTTGAGAACTTTTTGAACTTCTTGAGAGAAAAATCCCTCTGTCCTCAACCGTGATTCTACCTGGCCCGCTTCCCCGCTAGTCTTCAGGATTTCTCTCGCACGCGTGAGCTGTCTCTCAAAAATTCCTGGTTTTTGGAGAGCAATTGACGTGAGGTATTGCTGCTCGGAGGGAGTCTCAATAGCCAACAACCGTTCTAACTCCGCTTGCTTGTCACCGTTAGGCACGTAAGTCACTACTGAACGGTACAGATCACCTGCAATAGCATTTACGCTGAAAGTGAGGCATAGCGCTAGAGTAATTAATCGTTTATTCATAGCGGTGACTGTACCGAGCTTTTCCAAATTAACAAAATTATTTCACTGACTGATGTAAGCGTTTAGAAAAGGCCGTATGACCTACGGAAACTAGTATTAGCAAATAATATTTCAAACTCTAAGAAATTTGAAAAAGTCAGTCGATTCACATTCGTTATTTTTCAACCTGTGGCGCTGGATCAGACCCAGATTTTCAAATACCACTCCGAAATTTTTTCCAGCCATTCGGATCATACCAACTATCGAAATACTTGGTTTTGTGCATTTAGCTACCGTGGGAATACAACCAAATGTTCTATGTCAAGACTCACACCAATTCTTTCGCCAATCTCATGATCATGATGCGAAGGTGCAAAACAGCCAAGGACAATACCATTGTCGAGTCTTACCTCATATAGATGATGGGCGCCCCTAAAATACTTATCTACTAGAATCGCTGTGTAATCTGAATCGTCATTGTGAATCAAATCATCTGGACGAAGAAAAATTTTTACATCGGAGCCGGTCTCGAAACCGAGGTCAGTATCATTCGTCAGTACCCCCAATGGACTCATCACAGAACGCGGACCGTCAACTTTTGCGCCCACCATCTCACCAGGGCCGACAAAGTGCGCCACAAACGGGCTTGTTGGTTCGTGATATAAATTGAAAGGAGTATCAACCTGGCAAATATGTCCGTCATTCATTACAGCAATGCGATCTGCAAAATCAAAGGCCTCGCGTTGGTCATGGGTTACTAGCAAAGAACAAATTCCATCACTTTTTAAAATAGTTCGCACTTCGCTGGCTAAGCGCTCACGCAACTCAGTATCAAGGCCGGAGAAAGGTTCGTCCAGCAACAACAGTTTGGGTTTGGGTGACATCGACCGCGCAAGCGCTACTCGCTGTTGCTGTCCGCCAGAAAGTTCATGTGGATATCTAGCACCCAAGTTATACAGACCAATTAGATCGAGTAATTCACGGATTCGTTCCTGCGCTTTTAGTTCAGGCCAACCTACCAAACCAAATCCGATGTTCTGGTCGACCGTGAGATGGGGAAATAGAGCAATATCTTGAAACATCATTCCAACTCCTCGACGCTCAGCCGGAACCGAAAAGCTCTGATTACTTAACAGGTCACCATCAAGACGAATTTCCCCTGAAGTCAACGATTGAAACCCGGCAATGGCTCGCAAAAGAGTCGATTTGCCGCAGCCACTCGGACCAAGTAGACATCCTAGCTCTTGGGGTTTCAGGGCGAAGTTCGCATCATAAACTACACGACGCTCACCATAATCCAGCGTCAAATTGCGAATCGTGAGAGCGTCTTTGTTTTGGTCAGTCATAGTTTTCCAATAGAACGATTTAACAAAATAACAGGAATAAGGCCGACTAAAACTATGCATAGTGAGGCCGGTGAGGCGTCTATCAAACGCTCCTGCCCCGCCAGCTCATACGCACGGACAGCAAGCGTATTGAAGTCAAATGGACGTAAGATCAATGTCGCAGGTAATTCCTTCAGGATATCAACAAAGCACACCAAAATAGCTGTCAGTACGGAACCTCGCATCAGGGGTATGTGAATGCTTGTCAATACACGAGTCTGGGATAAACCAAGTAATCGCCCACTCTGGTCTATGCTCGGTCGTAGTCGTGATAGGCCACTAACTACATTGCCATTAGCGACCGCGAGAAAGCGAACTAAGTACGCAAAGATCACTGCGACCAACGTTCCGGAAATCCAAAGTTGGGGCTTGATAGACCAAGGCGCAAGCTGAGCAGAAACCCATACGTCGAATGCTCCAAAGGGAATCAATACGCCAATTGCCACAACGATACCCGGAAGTGCGTAACCGAGCCCAATGAAAGTAGTCACATAAGAGAGACTACGTGATGGAAAAAGTCGATTCGCGTATCCAATAAGCAACGCGATACCCACAATAAATAACGAGGATCCACCGGCGAGGGCTAAGCTGTTCCAAGCCAATCGCCACAACGACTGCATCGTTGCATCAAATATAGTCCAGTTCACCAACAATATTGTTGGTATCAGAAATCCGAACAGAATCGGGAATGCACACAAGACCTGTACACCAAACGCCGGAAAGCCAGTCAAGTGTTGTGCAGCTTGATCTAATCGACGCATTTGATCTGAGTAGTATTTAATTCGATTTCTCGAATTGCGCTCCAGAATGATTAATACAGCCACAAAGCCGAGCAACACGGAGCTTAGCTGCGCCGCGCCAGGTGTGTCGCCGAATCCATAATAGGTCCTCATTATTCCCGTCGTGAAGGTTTGTACCCCAAAAAACTGGACTGTTCCAAAATCAGCGACTGTTTCCATAACCGCCAGCAATACGCCTGCTGCAACTGCAGGCCGTGCCATTGGAATAACAATACGACGAAATACTGAAAATCGACTCTGACCTAGGGTATAACCAGCCTCCATGAGGTTCGCAGATTGCTGAAGGAATGCTGCACGTGCAAGTAAGTAGACATATGGGTACAACACCAAACTCAACATCAAGGCAGCACCCGTCAGCGATCGTATGTGCAGGAAAGGTGACATTACCCAATCTGGCATATCAACTGATCGCATCCAGGTCAGAATAGGGCCTGCATACTCCAAGACACCAGTATAAGTGTAAGCCAAAATATAGGCGGGATAGGCCATCGGTAGCAGTAGAAGCCAAGACAAAGTATTTCTACCGGGGAAACGGTAGAAAGCGATAATCCAAGCAGTTGGTACACCAATACAGGCTACGCCAATGGCTACATAGAGGGAGAGTAGCAGTGTATTTGAGATGTATCGCAGCAAGAGCGTATCGACCAGATGCTGCCAGACATCGGAACTCGTTGTTACTATGAATGAAAGGACAACGCAAAGGGGAAGTGCCACACAAAGAGCGGCACCAAAAGTTGCAATCAAGAGACCATTTGGACGCAAAATCCTAAAGTAACTGAACAAATTTTTCCGTTACTGCCAATTAGCTCGGTCCATAATCATCACCGCGCTTTTATTGTTTTTACCAAGGATACTCAGATTAAGATCATGTGACTTAAACGTACCCAACGATTGAATCGTAGCGGATACCGTTGCCGAACCGACTACAGGAAACTCGTGATTAACTTCGGCGTAGTATGACTGAACTTCTTCGGAGACCATAAACTCCAGTAACTTAATAGCTTCATCATAATTCGGAGCATATTTCGCGATAGCCGCACCAGAAATATTCACGTGCGCTCCACGATCGTTCTGATTAAGCCAGAACACCTTTACGGTATCCACAACCTTCTTGTCGTTAGCTCGCTCCGAATCCAGCAACCGACCGTAATAATATGTGTTCGAAATTGCCAAGTCACATTGCCCTGCAGCGACGGCTCGAAGTTGGTCTGTATCACCGCCCGTTGGCTTGCGTGCCATGTTCGCGACAATCCCCTTTGCCCAAGCCTCAGTGGCATCCTCCCCATGAACCTCGATCAAAGAAGCAACCAACGACTGGTTATAAATATTGCTCGAGGACCTTATGCAGATCCTGCCCTCCCATTCATCATCCACTAGGTTCTCGTAGGTCGAAAGTAACTTCGGATCAACGCGATCCTCAGCATAAAAAATTGTTCTCGCACGCCGCGTCAAACCGACCCAATGCATTTGTGGATCGCGGAGAACTTCGGGAATAGCCGATTCAAGCAATTCACTTTGAATTACTTGTACAAGACCCTCTGCTTTAGCTCGGTGCAGATTGCCAGCATCCACAGTAATCAAAAGGTCAGCAGGTGACACTTCTCCCTCAGACTTGATACGACTCATAAGCGCACTGGCTTTACCTGTAATCAGGTTTACCTCGATCCCCGTTTGCTCTTCAAACTGCTCCAGCAATGGGACAATTAATATATCCTTTCGCGATGAATATAAATTGACTTCAGCCGCCGCCAGAGAGAGTGACAAGACCGCTGACAATATTCCGGTAAAATATCGCGCCAACGCCATAAAAACCTCCTTCCTCGAAAGAAAGCGATAATAGCAAACTAAATCTAAATGTAATACATTCGCATTTAGATCAAATTAGTTTTTATGGAAGTTTAGTCCAACCAATACCGATGAGTTGATCGTCTTCAAACAATAGAGCCCGGATATCTTCAACTCCATTTACTGTGGTTCGGAGGTAAAGAACATCGTAAACCTCGCCGTCCTTGACGTAATGGTCAGCTAATGTTTCTCCTGTATCCACATCGGCCGACGGTCCCAACAAATCAAGTATCTGTTTTTTTGTCTGCCCTACCTCAACCCTTGCGAGTTGATCAGCATCAAACTCAGGCACAATTTCTTTATTCGTTTCAGCCTCAACCTTGGTGCCTGCCTCTCCAGCCGACCGCATATCAATGACGGATTCAACGACCGTACGTTCTTTATCAGACCCCCAAAATTGAAAATCAAATTTCAAGGATTCTGGAAACATAGAATTTAGCTTAGAGGTTTCCGGAAGCATCGAACACGCAGATAAAATTAGCGAAACCAAAAATGTTGTTAGTAGTCTCATACTTAATCCCTTCAACAAGAAAGTCCTATTGAACATGAATGAATGCGTGTTGTCGCCCCTAGATGAATCTAAAAGATCTTCACGCCTTCAATCCACACAGACTCAAGCTCTCCATCACGATAGGTAACCAGATCAGCAAGAGCGCCAGGCTTAATCTGTCCGACATTATCCAATCCAATCCAGTTTGCTGGGCGCGTACTCGTCATCAAACCGATTTCGACCCAATCCAATCCAAACTTTCGGAGTGTCTTGATTATAAGATCCGCTGTTGCGGCACTGCCTGCCAATGTGCCATCGATCAGCGTCACAGCCTCGTTCTTTTTAAATACCTTATGTGCGCCTAACTGGTATTCACCATCAGGCATCCCAGCAGCCGAGGTCGAATCGGTCACTGAATAAAGTTGAGGAATCCGCCCTCTCGCCAATTGAAATGCTGGCTCTGCCACATGTACTCCATCGCAGATAATCTCAGCGTACTCAGCGTTTAAGAGCGCCGCGGAGGCAACGCCAGGATCACGGTGATGCACGCCCGACATCGCGTTGAACAAATGTGTTACCCCACAACCACGACCTAACAACTCAACCGCCTGATGGTAAACGCATCCAGAGTGGCCGATTTGAAGTTTCACACCATAGGCCCTGGCAATTTCGGGAAGGACATTATCAGGATCCTGCTCAGGCGCGTAGGTCATCACCTTGACGCAACCGTGCTGGAACCAAGCCTCTGCCTCAACCGGTTCAACCAAACGGGTGCCTTCCGGCTGTGCACCAAGCTTGCTGTCGCTTAAATAGGGACCTTCAAGGTGAACCCCTAAACACCTCGCATCTGTCGGCTCGCGTTGTTCCATCACCTGAGTAGCTGCATCCAATACTGCGTCGATTGAAGTGCTGTCTGCAGTCACTGTGGTCGCTAGGAACCCGGTCAATCCGAACTGTCCATGCGTCCGACCAAGGGACCGAATCCCCGATAACCCATCCATCACATCGCCGCCCCCACCTCCGTGGATATGGCAGTCGATCATACCTGGCATAATTATTCGTTGATCACTTGAAGCGATTTCATTAATCGAGATGATCGACTGATTAAATCGAAGGCAGCCCTCTACCAACCCGTTCGCAGTTACGATATGTCCCACTAACTCAGTCATCTGATTTCCATCGGTCAATGCTCAACGTAGTGAGATGTTGATCGATATATGACAGACCATCAAGTGCATTACCATCAGCGGTGACAACTTCATAACCCAGAACCTCGAGATGGTTCTCATAGGCATGGGCGAGGCCGCCAACGAGTGCCAGAGGAAGAGTCTTTGGAAATCCGCTTATCAGAGAGTCAAGTTCGGAAACTCCTTCAGTAACGATATTCGCGCTAATCGGAATTGAGGATTTCGTGTTCAAAACACTTGGCGCCAAAGACCCAAAGTCGCGCGGTGTTGCCTGATTTGCAAATGCAATCCAGTCGTTCGCCGTCGGGCCAATCTCCAAAGACTCGATCAAATTGATGTGAGAAGGCAGCAGGTCACCTTGATCAGCCAGGCGAATCAGTTCGCAAAGCAATCGCTGACCCATCCAAGCACCCCCTCCTTGATCGCCGAGGATAAAACCAAAACCACCGCGTCTGGTCACAACACCGCTAGAATTTAACCACGCAAAAGAGACTCCCGTTCCAACGGTTAAACAACCTCCGGGCCGCCCACTGTGAGCTCCAAACAAGCCAGCATCACGATCAGAAACCAAAACGGTTGGATGGGGTGCTGATGCTAAGAATTGTTGTCGTTCTTTCCTATATTCGGTGCCAGCCAGCCCCACTACGCAACGAGTTGGCAGATCCAACCGGGCAAGATCAATCGCGCGCTTAATTTGATTCCAACACGCGTCGCAACCCAACCCTAAATTGGCGGGGCCCGTGACAACTTCCTCGACTATCGCACCCGTCAAATGCTCCACTAAACGAACTCGTGTCTTGGTGCCTCCACCATCAATAAAGGCAGTTAATTTCAAAAAGTACGCCTGTATTCTTGGATCTGACCTGGAAGCGCTCGGGTCACGACAGCCGGCGGCGCGATTCCGTTAAATTGTGTCGCACTCGCCAGTGTGTAGGCACCCATCTCATGCAATATGACGATGTCGTTCATATTGAGAACTGGAAATTCCGGATACCTTCCCAGTTCATCAATCGAGTCACAAGTTGGTCCAGCAAATACACACGCTGATCGCTCTTTGCTCGATGTAAATACCGACATCCGATAATGCATTCCATCAAATATTCGTCCGGACTGTGCTCCATACACCCCATCATCGAGATAAAACCACCACCCATCTCGACGTTTCGCACGACCAATCACTTTGCAGACCAAAGCCATTGAGGGTGCCGAAATTGCACGTCCTGGCTCTGCTAAAATTTGAACATGATCAGGGACATTAGTAAGTACTTCCCGGATCGGCGCACAAAACGAAGCAAAATCGACCGCTTCACCAAGATAATGTGCCGGAAACCCTCCACCGATATCGATCCGAGCAATCTCTGGCAACCCTTTTTCATTAACTTTCTTACACAACTCCAAACACGTCACCAAAGCATCTGCGTGTGTGTTGGCGGTGGCTGCCTGAGATCCGACGTGAAAACACAAACCATCTATTCGAATACCAGTGTCGTAAGCTACATCAAGAATACTAAGCGCATCCTGAATAGGTGCTCCAAACTTACGGCTCAGATCTATCGGTGCATCTGGCGCAATGAAAGACAGCCTAAGCATGACTCGGATCACGTGACGGTAAGGAATCAACTTCCATAATTCATCCACATTATCGACTACAAAAGTTATCACTCCCGAAGCGACTGCCCTTTCAATCTCTGCTTCGGTTTTAATAGGATGCGTATGGATCATCCTTGAAGGACGAATTCCCCGATGCTCGAGCATTTTTATCTCAGCCGAACTCGCAACATCAAAACAGCCACCTTCAGCCGCAATCGTCTGTAATAAATCAGAATAGGGATTGGATTTCACAGCGTAATATAGCGTTACTCCAGGCAATGCTTTGGTTAAAGCATTCCACTTTTGACGACATATCGCAGGGTCAAATACTAGTGATGGCGTAGTCTCAATCAAGTCAAGCCAGGGCGACGCGGATTCACGTGGCAATACGTCTATCAAAACCGTGTCCTCTATAAAGATTTGAACCGCAAAATCTTAGAGAAATTGACTCAAATTTCAAGGAGATTTACGTAATATCAGCCATATGGCCGCTCGCCTCGAGCCACTTTTTGCGATCAGATGCGCGTTTCTTACCGAGTAATTTGTCCAGAACTTCATCGGTCCCGGCTGACTCATCCGAATCATCAAGTACCAATTGCACCAATCGACGTGTATCTGGATCCATTGTTGTCACTCGCAGTTGACCCGGATTCATCTCGCCCAACCCTTTGAAGCGCGTGACACTGACTTTTCCACTCCGTTTCTCTGCCGATAGGCGGTCTAGGATTCCTTGTTTTTCGGCATCATCAAGAGCATAAAAAATATCTTTACCAACATCGATTCGGTACAAAGGCGGCATCGCCACAAATACATGTCCGTGCTCCACCAGCGGCCGAAAATGCTTCACAAACAAAGCGCACAGTAGAGTCGCGATATGCAGCCCGTCACTATCAGCATCCGCCAGAATACAGATCTTTCCATATCTGAGACCATTTAAATCCGAACTACTGGGGTCAACACCCAAGGCAACCGCAATATCGTGGACTTCTTGTGATACGAGAATTTCATCCGACTGCACCTCCCACGTATTCAGGATTTTCCCTCGCAACGGCATTACTGCCTGAAATTCGCGATCTCTGGCCTGTTTAGCGGAACCGCCAGCTGAATCGCCCTCAACCAGAAATAACTCACCAGCAAGCACATCGCCACCGGCACAATCTGCCAGTTTGCCCGGTAGCGCGGGACCCTGCGTCACCTTTTTTCGAGCGACCTGCTTCCGAGATTTTAGCCGCTGTTGAGCGGCAGCGATAGCAATCTCGGCCAATTGGTCACCAATGGAAGTATTCGAATTGAGATATAAGCTAAATGCATCGCGAACAACACCGCTCACAAATACTGCACATTCTCGCGAACTCAAACGTTCTTTGGTTTGTCCGGAAAATTGCGGATCTTCTAACTTAACACTGAGGACATAGGCGCAACGCTCCCAGAGATCATCCGGTGCCAATTTTAGCCCACGAGGAACCAAATTGCGGAATTCACAATATTCCCGGAGTGCGTCCATCAAACCAGTTCGCAATCCATTTACGTGAGTCCCCCCCTGGATGGTCGGGATCAAATTTACGTACGATTCAGTGGTAAGTTCGCCCCCCTCCGGAAGCCATGTCAGCGCCCATTCGACCGCCTCATGCTCAGCCGCAAAATTACCTGTATAAGAAGCCTCGGGAACAGAAAGTGACCCACCGACCTCTGCTTGCAAATAATCAGTAAGACCGTTCTCGAAACACCATGTCTCAATTTCTTCCGTTTTGTCGTTATTTAGACAAATTGTAAGGCCTGAGCAAAGTACAGCCTTCGCTCTTAATACGTGACGCAAACGAGTGACCGAAATATTTGGGGAATCGAAATATCGTAGATCCGGTTCAAAACGCACAGTAGTCCCTGTATCCCTTTTTGTACACGTGCCTGCCTGGTTCAAATCACGAACCTTATCGCCATTCGCAAACCCAATGTCGTATCGTTTACCATCTCTGCGGACTTCAATGTCAACCAAAGTCGAAAGCGCGTTAACAACACTTACTCCCACCCCGTGAAGACCGCCAGAAAACTGATAGTTTCTTTTTGAAAATTTTCCACCGGCATGTAGCTTCGTCAAGATCAACTCGACGCCAGGAACTCCTTCCTCGGGATGCAGATCAATTGGCATACCACGGCCATTGTCGGCGACGGATACAGAACCATCAGCAGCCAACGTCACATCAATACGATTTGCGTAGCCTGCTAGTGCCTCATCGACCGAATTGTCAACAACTTCCTGCACCAAGTGATTTGGACGGGTCGTATCGGTGTACATGCCAGGGCGCCGTTTTACGGGATCCAGTCCAGAAAGAACCTCAATATCCTGTGCCTGATAACTCATTTATGTCGATTCCGTATGTTGAAAGATCAGCCAGACCATGGTGCAAACAATAGGAAAGCCATTCGCTTAAAAACTGATCCAGTTGCTCTCTCTCGTTGGGTTGCACCATGGAGGGATTTGGATAAGGATAGGCTCCCAGAATAAAATCGGATGAACTTTCATCAGTTACCTCTGCAAGATTTACATCGTGATACAACCGCACGGTAAAAGCAGGCAAAGGCACCCAAGTACGTTGGCCATGTAACAAGCTACACTGACTTTCGCAAAGACCTGTGTAGGGTCCCAGATCCCTAAACCGCATCCTGACAAGACAATCCTGTCCGCCAAATGGAAGAATGAACTGTAGACAATCCTCTGAGCCAAAGCGACGCGCAAGCCTAATGAGCAAACTGTAGTTCAGACCACAACTCGCATGATGTCTTTGTAAATTTGGCACGTGGCACGTCTTAGAAGACAAGTCACACTCCTTATCATTCACCCAGGTAAATTCAACTGCAACCACTGCAAACCAATAATCGTGGCAGCATTGTTCATTTTTTTAGTCTGCAACGCTTCCAAAGCTGAAGCAATGGAAATTACATGTACTTTTAGGTCCTCGTGCTCGCCGGTCTGACCTCGAAATCGCTCAACCCTTGTGAGATCACAGGGTGCAAAATATAAAAATATCAACTCATTTGAACCACCGGGGCTCGGGAAGTATGTGAATATTAATTGAGGGTCCACGTCGAGCGATAAACCAGTTTCTTCAAATACTTCGCGATGACATGTTTCAAGCGGCAATTCATTGGCCTCACAAATGCCAGCCACCCATTCAAGCATCCAGGGACTTTCATCCAGCTCTGACATCGCAGGACCAACTCTAAACTGTTCAACCATCGCAACCTGCCGTCGATTTAGATCGCATAAGATTGCGACGATCGCCGGTTTGCGAACAAGCAGCTCGCGGCGCATTGGACCAACCGATTCTCTCTGATATCCACGATGAGTCAGTCGAAGTTCGTCAAGCTGAAAAAATCCATCAGCAAGACGCTCGGCAGCCTCAAGTGTCCAATCCGTGCAGCCAAATGTCGGCTCTGGCCAATCAGCCATCCTGCCCCCAAAGAGTCCAAAAATGATGCACCGGGCCATGACCCTGACCTACATTCAACAGGTTCGCCGCAGTAATCGCTCCTCTGATGTAGGTCTTCGCCTCCGATACCGCATCAGGAGCCTCTAAGCCCTGTCCCATAAATGATGCAAGCGCGCTGGAGAGCGTGCATCCCGTCCCATGCGTATTCGTGGTGTCAATACGCTCGCTATCATACCAAATATACCTATCATCTAGAGCCAATAAATCAGGTGATTCGTTTGTTGCCAGATGACCGCCTTTCAAAAGTACTGCATCCGGGCCCAATCTCAGCAGGGCCTTTGCTTGCTTGACCATGCTTTCACGATCGACTGCCTCAGTTACGCCCAGTAGGTCCGCTGCCTCAGGTAAATTCGGTGTTATCAAGGATGCTTTTGGTATCAGTAACTCCCGAAGCGAGGCAACTGCATCCGCTTGCAATAACCGATCACCACTTTTAGCCACCATGACAGGATCCACAACGATTGGACATTGGAGTTCAGCGACAAATTCTGCCACAGCCTCTGTCACTTCAGGTGTCCCTAGCATGCCAATTTTTACAGCGTCAATCTGGATATCCCCCGCGACCGCCCGCATCTGCTTTTTGAGAAAAGAGATGGCAACCGGGTAGATCGCGTCGACACCCACTGTGTTCTGCGCAGTCAACGCTGTGATCACACTCAAGCCATAGGCACCGGTCGCCGAGATAGACTTGAGGTCTCCTTGGATACCAGCACCACCGCCAGAGTCAGAACCTGCGATCGTTAGAATATTTGCCAACATTTTCTATCCTTTGTTTGAAAACAGTTTAGCCGGTTTCAGTGCAAATCTGGGTATACTTCAAGTCATGAAAAAAATTTTAGCCAGCATCGTAATACTGGGTTCAAGTTTGTTACTCGGAGCGTGCGGACAGACAGGACCCTTGTTCCTGCCAGATCAGCCGAATAAGACGGTAGACGGGCGGAACTAACTATGGATCACTTTCAGTATCGTGACGGTATCTTATATGCCGAAGATGTAGCTATTCCCGAAATTGCCAACTGGCAGGGGACACCTTGCTTTATTTACTCCAAAGCAACACTAGTCAGACACTACCATGCGTACGCAGATGCATTAAGTGATGTTCCACATTTGATTTGCTACGGCATGAAAGCAAATTCCAACCTTGCGGTCTTACAGTTACTAGCGAAAGAAGGCGCCGGCTTCGATATCGTGTCAGTTGGGGAACTTGAAAGGGTCATCAAAGCTGGTGGCGATCCCAGAAAAATTGTGTTCTCTGGAGTTGGTAAACAACGCCACGAAATGCAAAGGGCACTTGAGGTTGGTATCCACTGCTTCAACGTCGAGTCGTTCGCTGAGTTGGAGCATCTAAATTCGGTCGCATCTGAGATGAACACGATTGCGCCTGTGTCAATCAGAATCAATCCAGACGTTGATCCAAAAACACATCCCTACATTTCGACCGGACTAAAAGCGAATAAATTCGGTATCGCGGACGAAGATGCTGTTGCTGCCTATCAACGCGCCCATGCTTTACCTGGATTAAATCCGGTTGGTATTGATTGCCACATCGGGAGTCAATTGACCGATATTTCGCCTCTGATTGAGTCACTCGACAAGCTCCTGTTCGTAATTGATGAATTGGCTAGCCTCGGCATTATTTTAGAACATGTTGATCTTGGTGGCGGGTTAGGTGTGACCTATGATCAGGAAGAACCACCTCATCCGTCGGAATATCTTTCTATTGTTAAAGAGCGCTTGAAAAATCGAGCTCTCAGTCTAGTACTTGAACCAGGACGGTCGATTGCCGCAAACGCTGGTATTTTTGTCACCCGAACAATTTTGACGAAAACGAACCAAGATCAGTACTTCGCAGTTGTCGATGGAGCAATGAATGACTTGATCCGACCAAGTCTGTATGGAGCCTGGCAGAACATTATTCCGGTCGAAAAGATTGATAAACCGGACCAGATTGAAGCCTGTTTTGATATTGTAGGCCCCGTGTGCGAATCAGGTGACTTTTTGGGTAAAGGCCGTTATCTAAGGTTGAAGGAAGGTGATTTGCTCGCTGTGCGCTCCGCTGGTGCATATGGATTTGTTATGGGATCCAACTACAACACCCGTGGACGAGCCGCAGAAATTCTGGTGGACAAGGATCAGGCCCACGTCATCCGCGAACGTGAATCGATGGAAAGCCTCTGGGCTCTAGAAAAATTGGTGGATGGACCATCATGAGAATTCAGTTCACCAAAATGCATGGTCTTGGAAACGATTTTCTTGTTATCGACGCGGTCAGCCAGCACGTCAGTCTTCGCCCAAGTCAAGTCAAAAAGCTGGCCAATCGCCATACTGGTGTAGGCTTTGACCAATTATTACTTATTGAGCCACCGTCACGTCCAGACGCCGATTTCGATTATAGAATTTTCAACTCCAATGGTGGTGAAGTGGAGCATTGTGGTAACGGCGCACGCTGTTTAGCAAAATTCGTTACTGACAGAGAGTTAACCGCTAAACCAACCATTACCGCGAACACGGCTCGCGGTCTAATAGACCTGGCAATCACCAAGAGTGGGCTTGTCAGTGTCAATATGGGCAAACCGATACTCGATATTGAGGCCCTTCCTTACGAAGCACCGCCACAACCTGACAATACGCAAACGGTTTCCCTAAATACACCACAAGGCCCTTTTGAATTCGGCTTGATCAGTATAGGTAATCCGCATGCGGTGACGAGTGTCGATTCAGTAGATACTAGCGATGTCGAAATAATTGGCAGCACCATTCAACAACTTCGACAGTTCCCCGACTCGGTAAATGTTGGCTTCATGGAAATCATTTCGGAAATCGAAATTCGCCTGCGAGTTTTTGAACGTGGAGTTGGCGAAACCCTCGCGTGTGGAACAGGCGCATGTGCGGCAGTCACTTACGGACGCTTGCTTGGAAGGTTGGACCGCAACGTGACAGTTGCAACTCGTGGCGGAAACCTGCAAATTGAGTGGGATGGGGTCGGGTGTGATCTGAAAATGATAGGGCCCGCAGAGTCAGTCTTTGATGGAGAGTTTCGCTTGTGAAAATAAAGGCTGAACAAGTCGTAACTTATCTGCAAGATCACGTGAAATTTTTTAATGATCATCCCAAATTAGCCCGTGAACTGAAAATTCCTACCGATTCTGGCGTAGCCGTTTCTCTAGTAGAGTTTCAGCTCCGAAAACTGAGAGAGCACATCCAGTTGCTCGAACGTGAAAACGATCACATGATTGAGACGGCTCGTATAAATAGTGTGTTGTTTGAGAAGACACGGACGCTGGTTTTATCATTGTTGAACGCGAGTGACCTAGACGATCTCTCGGTTGTTCTCGATGAGAAATTAGCAAATGGATTTGACATTCCAATTCTTCGTCTTCTGTTATCTGATCAATTTAATGTGCCAAACAGTATCGCTTTGATTGAGCCAATCAAAGCCCAAGAACTCAAAGAAGGAGGGAATCTCGCATATGCAATCGCAGATAAAGAGCCGTGGGTTGGTCGTTTAACTGCAGATCGAAGAAAACAATTATTCGGTAAAGAATCCAAAGCTATTGAAAGTTGCGCAACACTGGCATTAATCCGCGGACATACATACGGTTTATTAGCATTAGGGCACCCGGATGCCACACACTTCCAGTCTAGCCAAGACACCCTTTTCCTCGAACATATTGGGGAGGCATTGGCTATGATCCTTCCACGACTGCTGAATCAGGATGATTAAGTCGTGACATTCGATGCGTTCGTTACAAAATATCTTAATAGCATGCGCCAAACTCAAAGACGAAGCGAAAAAACAATCGAAGCCTATTCCAGAGACTTGAAGCAGGCGGTAGCGTTTTTCGGCGGATATGCTGATATTCAGTCGCTCGATACACTATCTGTTATTGGGTGGGTTAGAGCATTAAGCGTAAAAAATGTCGCCGGCCGTTCCATCTGCAGAAAACTTTCTGCGCTTCGTGGTCTGTTCGAAGAAGCTGTAAAACAAAGGATTATTAAGATAAATCCAGCAGTAAATGTCCGGGCTCCAAAGACGATAAAACATCTACCTAACACACTTAGCCCTGATGCGGTGCAAAGACTGCTCGATGTACGTTTCGATTTCGATAGCCTGGAAAATACGCGTGATCAAGCGATTTTCGAACTTCTCTATTCTTCTGGCCTTCGCTTAGCCGAAGTACTAGGGCTTATGGTCCAGGATGTACTCGGTAATCCAGAGGAACTCAAAATTCTTGGTAAAGGTAGTAAAGAAAGAATTGTTCCTGTTGGGAAGAAAGCGCGGGAAGCACTCGCCATCTGGCTGGAGAAGCGTAAGGAATGGGATATAGGGATCGCAGATTCCGTTTTTCTCACGAAAAAAGGAACTTGCGTTTCACCACGAACAGTCCAACGTCGACTCGATATTCGAGCTCGAGCAGTCGGTCTGGATCAACACGTTCATCCCCACGTTTTAAGACATTCAGCGGCCACTCATTTATTGGAATCCTCTGGTGACTTGAGAGCAATCCAAGAATTCTTAGGTCATCAGAGCCTATCGACCACGCAAATCTATACGCACCTCGATTTTCAACATTTGGCCGAGGTCTATGATGGGGCTCATCCACGAGCCAAGTCCAAATGATGAAAGCTATCCGCGCACTTACTTTTGATTTAGACAATACACTCTGGGAGACCGATGTATCTATTCTACGTGCTGAAGATGCTATGGCACGCCATTTAAGAAGCTTAACACCCACTAAATGGATGGCAAATTTTAACCTCGAGGCGTTTCACGCGATAAGAAAAGAGGTCGTCCAAGAGCAGCCCAAAATTGCTCACAATCTGACAATCGTTCGGAAGGAGACCTTAAAACGCTGGTTTGAAAATCGAGGTGCGACAAAAGCTGTAGCAGAGGACCTAGCGAATGAAGGATTTCAGATTTTTTACGAAGAGCGGCAAAATGTGACACCTTACCCAGGGACTGTCGCAACACTCGCTCAGTTATATAAAAACTTCAAGCTAGCAGCGATCACCAATGGCAATGCCGATCTGATGGCAATGCAAATCGGACGGTATTTTCAGTTTTCCCTGCAATCTCAGCATTTTCCGAAGCCAAAACCAGCTCCGGTAATGTTTGAAGAGGCTTTAAAGCGCTTAAAGGTTGATCCTCATGAATGCATACACGTTGGCGACGATATCGAACATGATGTGATCGGTGCACGGCAGGTTGGCATGAAAACGGTCTGGTTTAACACACACAGTTATATACCAGAGGGAATTAACCTCGCAGACTTTGTGATCACCGATCTACGGGAGCTTTTGCTTCTCCTCAAGCAACACGGTTAATCGGCGCACCCTCGACAAAAGCTTCAAGATTTGCCTGCAAAATATCAACGATCCGCTGACGTGATTCAAGGCTTGCCCATGCCGAGTGAGGTGTGATCACAAGGTTTGGATGCTTACAATTAAGAAGCCGAGATTCTTCTGCTGGCGGCTCAGTAGTAACCACATCAAGACCAGCGCCAGCTAAATGTCCAGACTCTAGCGCATCACAAAGCGCGTTCTCATCAACCAGCCCACCGCGTGAGGTGTTGATAAAAAATGAGCCCTTTTTCATTTTTTGAAAAGCATCGCAATTCATCATTTTCTGCGTCTGTTCAGTCAGCAATCCGTGCAGACTGACAAAATCGGACTGTTCAAGCAGTTTGTCGAAACTTACTCGCTCAGAATTACCGGTATACTCAATACCATCGCGCGCCATGACAATAACCTGCATACCAAATGCGCCTGCAAGCTTACCCACCGCTTGACCAAGTTCGCCAAAGCCAATTATTCCGAGGGTCCGACCTTCAAGATCAATGATTGGATAGTCCATCAAGCAAAACATCGAGCTTTTGGACCATCTACTAGCTCTCACATCGTTCCGATAGCGCTCAGCCTGGGTCGCAGTCATGAGCATCAGCATTAACGTGTGCTGACTGACTGAGGGGGTCCCGTAAGCTGTAACATTACATACAACGACACCATGATCAACGGCTGCCTGCTTATCCAAATTATCCGTTCCTGTCGCTGATACAAGAATCAATTTCAGATCCGGCGCCGCCTCAAAATGGGAACGCTCGAACTTGACCTTGTTCAAGATCACCACATCAAAGTCCTGAATTCTTTCGGCCACTAGTTCAGGTGGAGTCGCAGCGTGGGTGATAAATTCGCTTGTAGCGCTTGCAAGCCTCTCAAAATCTAACTCCTCGGGCTTCATAGATTGATAATCAAGAAATACAACGCGCACAGGTTTTCCTAAGAATGTTTTGAGGAGGCCAAAGTTTACGCAAAATTTAAAATAAAAAAAGGGCGGCTAAGCCGCCCTAGTACAGTCCCAGGAGGATTCTAAGCTCGTTTAAACTCTGGATATGCTTCCATACCCATCTCGGATACATCTACTCCGGCTTCCTCTTGTTCCTCGGATACTCTGATGCCAATGACCGCTTTCAGAATGAACCAAATTACCAGAGATACAATGAACGTAAACGCAAAGATACTGATTATCCCGAGTAACTGCGCGCCCATCGTTGCATCTGAGTTGGAGAGCAAAACCGCAAACAGTCCCCATATTCCTGCAACCCCGTGCACGGAAATAGCTCCGACAGGATCATCAATTTTCATTTTATCGAGAGTCACAATTGAGAAAACTACGATAACCCCGCCAATTACCCCAATAATGGTGGCGAGTTCTGCACTAGGAGCCAATGGCTCTGCCGTGATCGAGACTAAACCGGCTAAGGCTCCGTTTAAAGCCATGGACAGATCAGCTTTACCGTAAAGAATCTTAGTCAAAATTGCAGCCGCGATAGCACCGCCAGCCGCCGCCATGTTAGTATTTAGAAATACCTGCGCAACTGCATTAGCTTCATCAACGTTGGACACCATCAGTTCAGATCCACCGTTGAATCCAAACCATCCCAACCATAAGATAAACGTACCAAGAGTCGCCAGGGGCATATTACACCCAGGTATTGCGTTTATTTGGCCATTTGGACCATATTTACCTTTACGAGCTCCAAGCACGATGACGCCGGCTAGAGCGGCAGCGGCCCCGCACATGTGTACGATCCCCGATCCAGCAAAGTCGCTGAACCCTGCCTCAGATAGGAATCCACCCCCCCAACTCCAAGACCCTTGTATCGGATATATGAAGCCGGTGAATATCACTGCGAAGGCGAGAAATGTGAACAACTTCATCCGTTCAGCAATGGCGCCTGAAATTATTGACATCCCAGTCGCTACAAATACTACTTGGAAGTAGAAGTCTGAGCGTGCCGAATAATAGGGAGCATCATCTCCTCCAGCCAATACCGAATCAGCAGTATTTTCGTCACCGATCAAAAATCCGACATCTGGGACGATCCCAGTCCAAGAATCGTTGATGTACATGAGGTTGTATCCAATTAACAAATACATAGCTGATGCGATCGAATACAGAAGGACATTTTTTGTTAAAATAGTCGTTGTATTCTTGGCTCGGACCATACCAGCTTCAAGCATGGCAAAGCCGGCAGCCATCCACATGACAAATGCACCCATCAAAAGGAAGTAAAAAGTGTCGAGGGCGTAAGCCAACTGGGCTAAATCACCGCTCACTGTAGCTATATCGTTCACAAAAACTCTCCTGCGAAGTTCGTTTTTAAATTAAAAAATAATCGGTTTACAGCGCTTCATTACCGGACTCGCCAGTACGAATACGAATCGCCTGTTCGAGATTCACCACGAAAATCTTACCGTCACCGATCTTCCCGGTGTTGGCTGCTTTAGAGATTGCTTCAATGACCTGATCCACCTGATCATCAGTTGTAGCGACCTCGATTTTGACTTTCGGTAAAAAGTCGACCACATATTCGGCACCCCGATACAACTCGGTATGCCCCTTCTGACGACCGAAGCCTTTTACTTCGGTGACAGTGATGCCTTGCATGCCAATATCTGACAGCGCTTCTCTGACATCATCCAACTTAAACGGTTTCACTACCGCCGTTACCAGTTTCATGTATTACTCCTTACTAACGAGATCCCAACGGGAGGAAATACCTCTCTAATAGAATCGTTGCAGACACCGTGCCAATCAATCACTTCGCAGGAGATTGCGGGTTCTAGCGGGTTTTTACCCTCTAAAAAGCACCTAAATTGTGCACACTGCGCACTGTAACGATTTTCGCAGCACTAAAATAGTGCGAACTGTTTGAGATGAAATTTTTTCTAATCAGACGC
>PBZS01000005.1 GCA_002730235.1 Gammaproteobacteria bacterium
GTTCATAGCGATCAAGGAAGCCAATACAGCAGCGCAGATTACGTGGCATTCTTACAGGCAAACAACCTCACGCCATCGATGAGTCGCCGAGGTAACTGCCATGACAACGCTGTGGCTGAAAGCTTCTTCTCATTGCTGAAGACGGAGCGCATTAAACGCAAGATCTACACAACAAGGAGTGAGGCCAGGACTGAGATATTCAACTACATTTAGTTGTTCTATAACCCAAGCCGTCGACACGGCAATAATGATGGGGTGTCGCCGATAGAGTTCGAAAAACAGTACTATCAGAAGCTATCAAGTCTCTAGAAAACTAGGGGCTTGCCACTCGACGCGAACGAAGTAGCCCTTAATTTTGAAAATATACGTTGTATGTTTTTGGGGGTTCTAAAATTGCATGACGAATTTTAAAAAATGATTAATCTTGACCTAACAAGAAAATAAGTGGTGTGTGAATTCTGGCACGCCATTCCCTCGGAAAATGGCCGGCACCCTCATATTTTTTCGTAACCCAATCCTGCCCCTCAGTGTAGCCATGTGAGACCATCACTTTGTCCATTTCATTCTGATAAGGCTCATAGTTTACATCCATATACCCTGTTCCAAAATCAAAATAAACCCGATGAGACCCTGCTTTGGGCCAATATTTTTGATACCAAGCAATTTCTGCGCCTTTTCCTAGGGTCCAATCTGTTGATAGGCACGCGGCACCACCAAATACGTCAGGATACTCAGATATCGCGTAGGCAGATATTAACCCCCCCATACTCGCGCCCATAATAAAAGTATTTTCTCTATCTGATTTAGTACGGTATTTTCTATCAACGAAAGGCTTTAATTCTTCAACAATGAACCTTAAATAATGATCCGAAATAATCATTTCGGGAGTGAAGCCCCAATTGCCGATTTCAGTCATGTATGTCGGTGTCTCTGTAACCGGTTTTTTTGGCATGAGCTCGATGGCTCTTTTGCCGTAGGTAGTCCAAATGGATATAAGAATGGCGGGTTCAATTTTTTTCTGAGAGACCAGCTCTGTGATGCTCGCGTCTACATCCCAAAAGATACCTCCCCACCACCAGTCTAGTGGCCTGAACCAAATACTTGAATGAGGCGAGGTTTCCTTATTGAACATCATTTGACCATCATGCAAATAGATCACTGGATAGTTTATGTCTGGATCGTCGGAGTAGCCTTCCGGCAACCAAATATCTACGGGCCTGGCTGAAATATTATCTGACGGAAAATTCTCGTAATGTACAAATGATCCCTTTTTGTATGGATGATTTTGGTAAATATCAACAGTAAAAACGTAAGTAAAAAATAGGAGTAAAAGGGCAACCGTAAAGAGCACAAAAGGCAGGATCGATTTCGTAAAAAAATAGGCCATGAGTACCCTTCACTGCAAAATGTTAGATTCTTCGGTGCAGGGTACCTAAATTGAGGTAAAAACAATCAAAACAGTTGAAATGCAAGCCCCGTGTCGCGCTAGTTCGCTTCTTCCGACTAGCGCTACTATCATGCCACAGAAACGCAGCGGTATGCTTCTTTCTAGCGGGTGCGGGTTTCTCCATTCCCCCAAAACTCACAGCAATCTGCGCGAAGCCCAAATTTTATTTGCAAAAAGCAGAAAATGTTGATGCAAGATTAGCCGAGACAGTTGATGTTCGTTCAGCCGCTCCAAACATCTCATCGCTGCCCTTCTCGTTACCTGAGTTTCTCATTTTATCTGACTCATCTAAAAAGTAGCCTGTAATTGCAACGATTTCTCCCACGCCATCACTCAGCGATTTACAATCTTTTGTTGCCCAATAACCAAGTTCAAATTTTGAGGGCTCTTTTGAGTGATCCCCCTTTTTGTTTGTCACTTTTTTATCATGCTTATCTTCAGTGGCTTTTTCCGCAGCACATGCGACTACGAGGGTCGAAATAAATATTAACAAAGCAGTTGTGATTTTCAATGGATACCTCCAGACGGCAGTGGTTTTGTCAAATGCTCGTCTTCCAGTCAAGCACTCCAGCGNGCTTAGTTTAGCCGGTAAAAAGCTAAATAGAAATTAGGAGGTTGCATGGCGGTTTTTAGGAGGTATGCCATCGAGTCNAAAGAGGGGGAGTAGTCCCGCAAAAGAGATTTTCAATGGAGCTACAAATACCGTTTATGTATTTTATGATTCGATTGTGGAACACAAAAGACAGTCTAAAAAAGGGTTAACGTGTTCCGTTTAATTTTTTCACATTTTTCCAGTATTTGCTCTTTGCGTCCATAAAATACATCCGCAGTCGTCGGCTTTTTTAATAATTTATGATGACGCTCAAGGCTGTAGTAACTGCCAGAATGATGCAGGTGTTTTGCAGTTTTTAATGCAGGTAGTAATTGTTGCGCAATATTTAAGTTGTCGTCCAAAGGTAGCAGCGTTCGATCATTCGGAGGCTTTGTGGGCGGTAGGGTCTGTCGCGCGCGTGAAACCGACGGTCATCCCTTAGGTATTCAGATAGCTTGCCGGATGTATAACAAAATATATTGTCGCTTGATAATCGAGTTTCCTGATTGACTTTCATCTCATAAAGCCCAGTAAAGTTCTGGGTATCAACCCGTCTCTTGGTACGTCACGGGGGCCACTGTGGCACACAAAGCCAGGCAACAATATAGCGTTAATAATTATCTAGTACCATTGCGAGCTAATTTCCGCACCAGCCAATGATCCTGAACTAGGTCAAGTTCGTTTGCCACATCTTACTCAAACGTGTCGTTGGATGTTTGCATTTGTCGATCACCCCAATCCAGATATCGACTGGGCTTTTTAACAGGTCTTGCGCCTTGAAAAAATAATACGCCGTGGACTCTGAGAGGAAGTAACACCTGCTGTCTGTGCAGCCGCCAGAAAACTCGCTTTGGTCGCGCCTTAGCCAGTGCTATGGTGTGTGTTTGTGGAGTTCCGGTCAGCCAAGTATCTCTTGCATACATAGAGCCGATTACTGTACAAGTTGAATAAATTCGTACTTACCGGTAGTACAATACAACACATCAGAGATCGTCCTCTCCACGCCGCAGAAAGCTTTTTTTCGCAAGCGGTTTGCCATCATCATCTCACTCAGACTTCCCCAAAGATCGGCAGTTTGTCCGCGCAGTTCTGTAATCTCATCTGACGCTGTCTTTCGCACTGTGTCGCCTGCCAAGCGCCTCTTGCCCGACCCCATGAACGCTTTTAACCAGCGGTAATAAAAATTGCAATTGAGACGTTCGTTGCGACACAACGCACCAATGTTCTCTTCACCACAAAGCTAGTCTAAAACAATACGTATTTTCTCTTCGGCTGAAGATTTTTTGCGGTTTCGCCGTCGAGTATCACCGACAGTGTTTTCTGTACTTCTTGCCTCTGACATCATTTTTTCCCCAGAGTTAACGATGGACTAAAAGAGCCTCTGAGGCAATCTGGCTAATTGACCCAAATAGTACTGGCGTAGCACACAATTAATGATATGATGTATCGTATCTAAAATTGTGTCTTTTCTTGCATTAGGGTTGCTTGTCATGAATAAATTACCCGTCACTGTTCTTTCCGGCTTTCTTGGTGCGGGTAAGACAACCGTTCTTAGCCATATTCTTAACAACCGTGATGGCAAGAAGGTGGCGGTGATCGTCAATGATATGAGTGAGATCAACATCGATTCTGCGATCATTCAAAATGAAGTTTCCCTAAACCGCAGTGAAGAAAGGCTTATTGAGATGAGTAACGGGTGTATTTGCTGCACATTACGGGAGGACTTATTGGTGGAAGTCACTAAGCTGGCCCAAGAGGGACGTTTCGATTACCTCGTTATCGAATCGACAGGGATTTCAGAGCCGTTACCCGTAGCAGAAACCTTTACCTTTGCAGACGAAAATGGTGTGTCCCTCTCTGACGTCGCTGATTTAGACACAATGGTCAGCGTTGTCGATGGGGTAAATTTCCTTAAGGATTATGACGACGCAAAATATCTACAAGATACAGGTGAATCCTTGGGTGAAGATGATGAACGCAGTGTTGCGGATTTGCTCGTTGATCAGGTGGAGTTTGCCGATGTGCTTCTAATCAGTAAAACTGACTTAGTGAACCCAGAAGGTATCGCGCGCTTAACGGCAATTCTCAGAACTTTAAATACGAACGCAAAAATAGTTCCTATCTCAAAAGGCCAAGTGGAGATCGATAGTGTCCTCAACACTGGGCTATTTGATTTTGAGCGGGCTCAAAATGCGCCTGGCTGGCTTAAAGAGATGCGCGGCGAGCATGTTCCCGAAACTGAGGAGTACGGGATTGCCAGTTTTACCTATGAAGCCAGGCGACCTTTCCATCCAGAAAAATTCTATTATTTTTTACATGGCACAGATAAATATGGCAAGTTAATTCGTTCGAAAGGGTATTTTTGGTTGGCGTCACGCCCCGAGTTTGCGGGTCAATGGTGTCAAGCAGGTGGCATTGCGCGCTATGGTTTCGCTGGGATGTTTTGGAAGGCTATTCCTAAGAAAAACTGGCCAACCGATAAAGAGTATTTAGCGTCTATTGAAAGGCAATGGGTGGAACCATTTGGTGATATGCGCCAGGAACTCGTTTTTATTGGCCAGGGTGTGGACCAAAGGGCTATGACGCAAGCGCTTGATGAGTGTTTGTTAAGCGAACATGAGATATTGCATGGAAAAGCATATTGGGTAGCATTACAAGATCCATTTCCCAAATGGGGGCAAGCATGAACGCGCTAAATCCAGCGTCCCAATCTAACATTGACTCTTGTTATAACAGAGATGTGAAAATGCGATATGCCGTTGAAAGCACAGCGCCGGTAGTTTTAAGTGATATTTATGATCAGCAAACTAACATTGTTATTTGGCGGCGTGAGTTATCCGATACTCTGAAGAATTCTGTTATGGCTTTTGTAGCGTCCAATCCAAACTTTTTAACGACTATGACTGTCATGCCGCAAAGCTCACTTTCAAGCATAAGCCGTGCTTTAGGAGGAGTCAAACAACAGGAGTTGAGCGAAAACATTGCCGAATTAGTAGATATGTTTTGCTGTTTGTTTGAGCTCAAACGCGCTGGACTGCGTTTGGCAGCGATTGATCGTGCAATGTGCCCAAAATTTCATACCGACAAAATCCCCTGCCGTTTGGTGACAACCTTTCAAGGTATTGCCACAGAGTGGCTGCCCCATCAGGCCGTTAAGCGTGAAAAATTAGGTGTTGGGAGTAAAGGTCAACCTGACAATCAATCCGGCCTTTATAGACAGGAACATGACATCCAACAACTTAAGTGCGGGGATGTGGGTTTGTTGAAAGGCGAACTTTGGGAAGGTAATGAAAATGCGGGACTGGTACATCGCTCGCCGGCTTTGCTTGAAGGCCAACGTCGCTTGTTATTGACGCTTGATTTTAGAGAATGAACTGCTAGTCATGGATTATTAGTCTGTTGGTTGAGGAATTTAACTATAAGTCTTCTAAATAGATATTCGAGAGGCCGTTATGGCTTTACGAAACGATCAAAAAGCCTCAGTGGCCCACAGAAACCCCTGCGATCCCAGCTCCCCCTGAATGCTTAACAGGGTTTTTCTAATGGACCCCACATGAGGCTACTGTTATTAGCTTTTAAACGTATTGACTATGTCGAGGTGCTTGAGGGTCTCTAGTGAAATAGCTTAACTAGCATTCACCAATGATATGTTGTGCGTTTTAACTAAGCAAAATTTACGAAATCAATATGTCGACCAAAAGCTCGCATTGTCGTTAATCGCCGTTGATTGTTTCGAAGAATTGTTCTCGAGGCGTAAAACGTGTGTACTACGGGTAAAGTACATAAAGTAATCTAGGGTAATCGTATTTAGGTAATGACTATGGATCATGTTGATAGAGTTATTGGACATGCCGAAAGGCAATGTAAAGCTCATGGTGCTCGCTTAACAGTAAAACGAAAACAGGTTCTCTCAGCACTCCTCCTATCGGATAAAGCTCTATCTGCCTATGAGTTGGTGCGTTTTTGTAACAGCCAGTGCGATGAGAGCATGCCGGCTATGTCGGTCTATCGTATTCTGGAATTTCTTGAAAATGAAAATTTAGTACATAAACTTAGCCTGGCAAATAAGTATGTTGCATGCTCCCACATTAGCTGCAGTCATGCACACTCTGTGCCGCAGTTCTTAATTTGTCAACAATGCAGCAAAGTTAAAGAAATAGCTATCGAGCCAGCAACCATTGAAGAGCTGCGGGCGAGCGTGGATGATGCTGGATTCAAACTTGTAAGCACACAGTTAGAAATGAATTGCGTCTGCACTAGTTGTATAGAGCAGGCCGCTTAATGGTTAGGCAAAGGCTCCGATGAAATTGCCGGAAAGTGACATAAGAAGAAACACAGATGACATTATTCTAAAAACCGAATAATCAATAATTTATACTCTAAGTTGAGTAGCCGCTGCCGCCAACCAAAATTAACGCGCCGTTTATCAGGCAGTTATTAGCCGCTAAAGACTCCATTATAGCCTTCCAATAGATCGACCAGCTACCTCCTATTTTTTTCACCTAAAGGCATGTGTTCACAAGTTAAGACTACAAGCGATAGCTATTGTAGCTAGTGGTAAGGGGGTAGAAGATATGCTACCCAAGTTAGTCCAATCAGACGAGCCATTACTATTGTTGTCCCATACTTTCGCTTTACATCAGAGTGGATAACTAAGAGATAACCGGGGTATAGCGTGTTCGAGTAACATCTTTCCTGACAAGATCCATGTAGCAGTAATTTAGGGGTCTCCAACGTTAAAGCTCTTTAATAGTGGGGATACAACCTTACAGAGCTTGGAGGGTCAGGTTAGAGCCCTAAGTCGGCGGCCATTCGTTATGCGGCATTGGAAAACGCATCTAAAGTCCACATATGAGAATATATTACGTCTATATACAGGGTTAACGTTGCTGAGTGGATAGCCTTTGATTTGTTCCGATCTAGCCATTTCCGTACGCTCCAGCGATTTTTTTACGTGTACCTGCGGACAACATTTTTGCGAGTTTGGTAACAGTTTTACTGTGTTTTGGTTGATTGGCGATGTTAATATTCTCGTCGGGGTCTTTCTCATGGTCATAGAGTTCTCGCGCTTCAACAACACCTGTTTTCGTCCTTTTCCATTCAATGTATCGGTATCGGTGAGTTTGAATTGCATAGCCAATTACCTGGATCTCCTCGTTATAACGATACTTCTTATGTACCCAAATGCTAAATGCTGCTTTTTTCCAAGCAATATCTGGGTTTTCGAGCAGCGGTGCAAAGCTGATGCCCTCGAGGTGATGCGGAAGAGTGAGTCCACACAACTCACTCAACGTGGGGTAGACATCCACTAATTCAACAAGCGCATCGGTATGGTTTTTATCGCTGTTATAGCCAGGAACAGACATGATCAGCGGTACCCTCGAGTCAATTTCAAAATTTGTATGCTTTGCCCAACTTTTATGCTCACCTAATTTCCAACCGTGGTCGCCCCAAACAACAACGATTGTATTGTCAGTCAACCCGCGATCACTGAGCGCTTTTAGTATTTTGCCAACTTGGGCATCGATGAAAGATATAGAGGCATAATATCCATGCTTTAGGTGCCGCGCCACTTGGTCGCTAACATCGTCTTTCCCCTTCGGCATGCCAAAATAGTTTCGCAATTCACCGTAGTTATTCAGGGTATGTTTAGTGTAATTTTTCGGCCAAAAAGGGTTTGATGCTAGATCTATTTCACGAGGATTATATAGATCCCAATATTGTTTCGGAGGCGTGAACGGTAAATGTGGTTTCCGGAAGCCGACAGCTAAAAAAAAGGGCTCTTGGCTATTTAAAGATTGGATTTTATTAATCGCGCGTTCAGCAAGTTGACCATCATGATGCCATGTATCTGGCACGTCGGCAGATTCTGTTGGAGGACCTTTACTTCCTGCTTTTTCGTTGTGCCTGTTATTTAAAACAACTTGGTTTTTGGCTGCTTGTGTGACGTATCCACTGCCTTTCATTGCGCGATAGGGTGCTTCACTCCAAGCTTCCGGGTCATCATCTTTGTGATGATATATTTTGCCAATAGATATTGTTTTATATCCGTTATCCTTGAAGTGTCTCGGCAGGCTGGTTATCTCCGGTAATCTATCTTTCTTTTTCAACTGAATACCGTAAATTCCAGTGGATTGCGCATATAGTCCGGTTAATAAGCTAATCCGAGATGCTCCGCATATAGGCACTTGCGCATAGGCTCTATCGAAGACTAACCCTTCAGCTGCCAGCGCATCGATGTTTGGAGATTTTACTTGGCTAACGCCGTAGGCGCCCAATTCGGGCCGTAGGTCGTCAATCGCTATGAATAAAACATTCATCTTAGCTCTTACGGGGGGTTCTGTATCATTGGCAAAAGTAACTATAGAGAGTGATGCCGACGCTAGTATCAACACACACAGCATCACGTTTTTAAAGTAACTCCCCATTCTTTTAATCCCCAATATTTCCCAAACAAAAAATTAAAATTAGCTTAGTGCAATAAAGAATTGAAGCTCCATGGGCAAGTTTGAGAGTCACAAGAGACTCCGCACCTTTTTATCACCCCATACCATATTATCGTAAATACGATAACATGGTATGCAAGTCAGATCAAATTGGCCTGTCCAATGTGGGGTCGGTTCTCAGACCAGTTTGGATTGGTCGCAAGGGATGCAATCGATGTGCATCGACACGGCATGAATAGGTGGTGGCCAAAGCCATCTTCGTTGGGTTTTATATTGACAAGTTCACCTTGCTCAGCATACCGTTCTTGCAATAGAGCTTATGCTCCAATGAAGGCACTTGCTGAGTCAGGAGATGTCGAAGCGCAGTTTTATGTCGCCTGCATGTATGAAGATGGACAGGGAGTTCCAAAGAACCATGATGATGGCGGTGTGGAAGAGACAGCCCAAAGCGACTGTGTTGGGTCATAGCGATCAAAGAAGCCAATACAGCAGTGGAGATTACGTGGCATTCTTACAGGCAAACAACCTCAAGCCATCGATGAGTCGCCGAGGTAACTGCCATGACAACGCTGGTGCAGAAAGCTTCTTTGCGACCTTTAAAAAACGCGTAACTCAGCGGAAGATATATTCAACAAGAAACGATGCAAAGACGGAGATATTCAATTTTATCGAGATGTTCTACAAGCCGATTAAACGACATAGTCACACTGGAGGTGTTTCTCCAGCGCAGTTTGAAGAAGACTATTTTCCCAGGCTAGTAAGTGTCTAGTAAAGTCTGGGAAGTCCACACAATTATTCTTAACTAGTCTTCTCTAGTCCTATGCCATCTATAGTTTCTCTGTCAGACCACTCTAGTTTATCTAAAGGGCGGACACGATCATGAGTCTTGGGACGTCTGAGACCTATAGTCTTCTATAACCCATGACAGGTTTGCACCGCCTTGGTGCACAGCTAAGGTCGCCTTAGTTTAACCCCTATTTATCGTTTAAAATCAATGATTAAATTAATAATTGAGGTAGATGTAAATGCGAGCTATCTCACGATTTATCATGGTATCTGCAACACAAATAAGAGGGACTAGAGTATCACAATAGTAGAAGTAAGCTGTCGATTGTGTCGTGATCACGAATAAATCGCTGAAGCCTATGAGCGGCTTAACTTTGAATGCAGAACTACATCGCACTCATCTTAGTATCCGTATTTTATTATATAAATCAGATAGTTAAGCCAATAAAATTTACCAAAGGCGCCAGAGCCAGTCAAAATAAAAATACTCTCAAACAAGCTCAATCAAAACTGCTAGGTAATTCCATTGGTGGATCCTCTGGATAAGCATCCTCGATATCTTGACCTAAGATATGCCGCTCGATAACTTCCAATATCGGCAAAAATGCACTGGCGGTCTTTTGTATATAACCGTCCGTCACATTGCCATCGGAATGGTTTAGTAGACGCCCAATTTGATCTCTAGTAAACCCATGCTCACTGGCGATGGTGGCGGCTGTTCGCCTTAGATCGTGAGCCGTAAAATTTAGCTTAGCCTCCTCGGCAACATTCGCTACAGCACTAGACATTGATAAGGGTTTTCCCTCAAGGCCAGCAAAGAGCCAATCTGAATCAAACCTATTGCGCTCAAATAGCTGTTTTACTGAAGGGGTAATTGGTAAAACATGATCTACACTATTTTTTGTATCAGTAATTGTATAACTCCATGAATCGATGTTTTGCCATCGCAGCAAGCGCGCCTCTTTAAACCTCATTCCCGTTATAAGTAATAAATAAACAAAATCTGCATGTTGAGGCTTTATTTTTCCGCGATATGATGGATGATGCGCTAACGCAATAACATCGAATATCGTGCTCCTTGCTGAGGTATCTAAAAAAGTTCTGCGGGGTTTTAACTGAGACCGAACACGCTTATCCTTAAGAACCCGAACAGGATTGCCATCGGGGAGCACTGATTTACCTTGGTAGGTATCGTTAGCATAGCTATTCATTATTGCAGACAAATAGCGCATTGCTTTCTGAGCCTCCGCCAAACCCCTTGCGTTTGCCTTTTCCGGCTGTATAGCTCTTTTAGCAATTCCATTTTGAATACCCTGGTATCGACTCAAGACATCTCTACGGGATATTTCTCTGAGGGGCTTGTTAAGCCAATCTGCAAACGAACGCGCAACAACTTGTCGATAGGACGTTAAAGTAGATGGTTTTAGCTGCCGTAGACTCAAATATTCACTTAATGCCTGCTCTAGAGTAATACCCAAGTACTGATCAGTTGCCCTTGCCTTCTTATCCTGAGTATTTGGATTTATGCCTTGCGCCAAAATCGCCAGCTTCTCTCTTGCTAACCTACGAGCATCTCGAACCTGAATCACATCAACACGCCCCAGCGTTACTGTCACTGGCTTGTTAATGCCACGCTGTTTAGCCTTTACAACCCACTTATCGCCAGTCACGCCTTTTTTTTGAAAAAGCCCTTTAACTTGAGTATCCGCAACAAACATCGAACGCACCAAAGGTAGTCCATAAGTAGTCTAATGCTAAATATAGAAAAGGCGGTCGTCAACGGAAAATTTATAAGCTATTGATTTATCATGGTGCCCGGGGCCGGACTTGAACCGGCACGGAGTTACCTCCGAGGGATTTTAAGTCCCTTGCGTCTACCAATTTCGCCACCCGGGCTTTATCGAGGTGGGCTTGTTTGTGAGTCAGCCAGATAATCGACGGTGATGAATCTCCATCCCACGTATATCCATGGAGGCGCATACCCGAGAAACGCGTTAGAGTTGTGGCTCTATAAATCGGCTCAATCGTCTGACGATGTAATTGTAACCGATTCAGCAATGAGAGTGCAGTAGGTGCGGAGTAAACCGCCTGCTTTTTTCGTACGCATCAGATCTAACAACCAAAATGGCTTTAACTGGTGTGGGCCGTTTAATAAAACAATGATCTAACCGCTCTTAAGCCCACCGCTGTAAACGATGGGAACAACAGTTCGGCTAGCAAAAGTGACGAAGGAGCGCTATCTAGCATTACCTGTAAGATTGCTTTTTAAACACTACATTTTTGGGTTAAACTTCTCAACTTATACTGAGGCGGTTAGGCCTTGAAGTATTACATAGAGAATGTTAAGTGGAATTTATTGTCATTGTTCTGGTCGTCTCGTACGCACTTTATGTGTATGCAGACCGCGTGTATCTTCGCCAGCGTTGGCAACTGGCAAATGATCAGTGTTTTGATTGGATGAATATTGTGGTCTCAGCGGGCTGGACCATCGACCAGCTACAGCGTACTGAATTCCCCGACGTTGCCTCCATCACATTGATAAAAACCTTGGACTGCTCACGTATGGGGCGCGCAAAAATGACCATGACCTTGAATGGTCGCAAAATTAAGATCATGTTCCGCAACTGGAATGGACGGGTGATAGAACAGCAACTCAACGACATCACGTTTTCGTCAATCACTGAATGGGAAAAGGCTACTATCAGCAAATACTGAGGCAGCCCAAAAACCACTCTATTGGCAATTTACCGTCTTAGCGGCGCAAGCGAGTTTCGGCAACGAAAGTCTTTACAGCAGCATGAATTGTAATGAGGCTAAAGCCTTATATCTCTGAAGCCTTATAACTCTGAAGTCTTGTATCTCTCCAGCTTTGTAGCTCAGTCACGATCGCAGCGAAATACTTTAAGAGGCGGGGTTTTTTCATTTGGAAAATGGAGGCGCGGGTCGGAATCGAACCGGCGTTAACGGAGTTGCAGTCCGCTGCATGACCACTCTGCCACCGCGCCTAAAAACTATAAATGACGCATTTCCTTCGCCATCCATACAGCGCGTCATTTTATGGCATCGCCACCATAAAGCAACCACTTCTCACTGTTTACTCTCGTCGCGAAATTTCGGCCACGCCTGTTGTAAATAACTGATCATTGTCCAGAGAGTTAAGACGGCCGCGATGTACAGCGCAAGATAACCCAAAGCAAAAAGCTCGCGCTGCTCGGGTTGAGCCAAAAGTAACACGACCACTGCAATCATTTGCGCCCATGTTTTAACCTTACCAAGAAATGACACCGCCACATACTGCCCCGAACCAATCGTCGACATCCACTCGCGAAGTGCCGAGATCACAATTTCTCTACCAATAATCACCATCGCCGGCACAGCCAACCAAACACCCCCGTGCGTTTCAACTAACATAATGAGAGCAACTACGACAATTAGTTTGTCTGCAACTGGGTCTAAAAAGGCACCAAACGAGGTGACCAAACCCATACGGCGCGCTAAGTAACCGTCAATCCAGTCGGTGATCGCCGCGCTTGCAAAAATCGCCGCCGCCAGCACATGACTGTATTGCCAGTCGATATAATACACGCCTACAAAAACGGGAATTAATGCAATGCGTAATAGTGTTAGTACGTTGGGAACATTCCACATGTGTATGAACCTAGGAGTCAATCAGGTGCTGGTGGGACTAGAGCGCGCATCGCACGTTCATGTAGCCGCTTGGTCATTCATTATACAGTGCTGCGTAAATCGATTCCGCAACCTTTTTACTGATATTCGGCACTTTCATCAAATCTGCAACACTGGCTTTTTGCACTTCTTTACTTCCGCCAAAGTGTTTTAGCAAATCGCGACGACGCGTCGGGCCCACCCCCGGAATACCTTCCAGAGGCGAAGTTCGACGTTTTTTGTCACGCCGTTGTTTGTGACCCGTAATCGCAAAACGATGGGCTTCATCACGGATCTGTTGGATTAAATGCAGCGCAACAGCCTGTGGACGAGCAATAACCCGATTTTGATCACCGGCAATGATCAGCTTTTCCATGCCCGGCTTACGGGTTGTACCTTTGGCAACGCCCACGACCATAACGCCCTGCACTGCCAACTCATTGAGCACTTCAACCGCAATGCCAATTTGTCCTTTTCCGCCATCAATCAAGACGATGTCAGGTAATTTACCCTCCCCTTTGGTAAGGCGCTTATAGCGTCGGGTAATCGCTTGCCGCATGGCCGCATAGTCGTCCCCCGCAACAATGTTGTCGATATTAAAACGTCGATAATCGCTTTTCAACGCGCCATTCGTATCAAAAACAACACAGGATGCCACAACGGCTTCACCGCTACTGTGACTGATATCAAAGCATTCGATGCGTTGTGGCACACTGTCGAGGTCAAGCGTTTCGCGCAGCGAATCGAAGCGTTTTTCTAGCGTCACTCGCGACGCCAATTTGGCCGTTAAATTTTGCTCCGCTGTCCGCGTCGCTAGTTCAACCCATTTAGCGCGAAAGCCGCGCACTGAATCTTTGATCGGCACACTGCGCCCCACACGCTCATGAAGTGCCTGCGTGAGCGCTGCGCCACCCTCGACGGGGGCATTTAGCAAGATTTCTTTAGGTACGTCAGGCCGTCCTGCTCCGTTTAAATACACATGCGGCAAGAACTCATCAAGTAACTCTGAGGGCACTTCCGCCAGAGGTGCCTTTGGGTAATAACTGCGACTGCCCAAGATCCGCCCTTGGCGCACATATAACATGTGAACACAGGCCTGCCCCGCTGACACGGCCGCCGCAACAACGTCAATGCTTCCTCGCCCTTTTTCTATTACCTGCTCTGCTTGTACTTGGCGCAATGCCGCTATTTGATCGCGCTTTTCAGCGGCTTTCTCAAAATCTAGCCGCTGCGATGCTCGCTCCATCTCACCCTCAAGCGCACCCAAAACGCTCTCCGATTTACCGTCCAAATAGAGCCGCGTAAATTCTACGTCTTTAGCATAATCTTGGTCGCTGATTAGATTGACACAAGGCGCTGTGCAGCGCTTGATTTGGAATTGCAGGCAGGGGCGCGATCGATTTCGAAAGAAACTATCGTCGCACTGACGCACACGAAAGGTTTTTTGCAAAAAATTGAGGCTCTCGCGAACTGCATGCACGCTTGGGAAAGGACCGAAATAGGTGCCGCCTTGTTTCTTTGCACCACGGTGAAAAGCCAAGCGGGGCCATGCGTCTTTGTCGGACATAAAAATATAGGGATAACTCTTATCATCGCGCATTAAAATATTAAAGGGCGGACGATATTGCTTAATCAGATTGTGCTCAAGTATCAATGCTTCAGTTTCTGTCTCGGTCACCGTCACATCAATAGAAGCAATGCGTTTGACCAGCGCTGCTGTCTTTAGCGTCAGACCTGAACTGCGAAAGTAGCTGCTTAAACGATTCTTCAGATTTTTTGCTTTACCCACATACAGCACTTGGCGCCGCTCATCATGCATCTGGTAAATGCCGGGCCGCTGCGTTTGCGACTGAAGAAAGTTTTGAGATTCGAAGGCCATGGGCGAATTGTAGCCTGTTTGTCGAAGCAGCTGTCAATTGCCGTTACCACTGACCCGCTCCGAGCGAAAATAACCGAGCCTGACCACTCAAAGTCCATCGGGTATACGCGTATATGACGCGAGAACGGCGTCTTCATCTGAGTACAACAACAGCCAATCGTCTTCAATTCGAAAAAAATGCGCTTGCTCCAGCATCTGTAAGTAGGCATGTTCAAGCTCCATGTTCGCACTGCAGAATTTACACGATGCGCCAATCGGCTCCAAAGTAATTCGCTCATGATAATCGACCAATGCATCAGCAAAATAGGTATTGCACCCAGAAAAACCAATCACCCGCTGATCAAAAAACGTTAAGCTAATGTTTTCATTAGCTTTACTTAACCGCAATGCGTCCAAATCACTTAGCAACTGCATAAGGCGCCAATGTGTATCATGCGTCAATGTGGACAACATGGGCACCTCGCTCTCACCGAAAACCATCACAGTATGCGAGCTTTCAGGTTGGTCATGCAGAAAAAAAAGGTCGAAAGTGCCGACATCAGCACAAATTTCGTGTGAGGGGAGATAGAATNTCCTTTTCGCCTTCAACGANNNCGTCATGTTTCGCTCGATGCCTTGCAAACCAGATTGGACATCGCTTGCTTTTATTANAGTCGAAANTAGCAGANAACTCTCAATGGATACATAAAAGCGGCGCAAGACACATAATGTTGCGGCTCAATTTCTAAAGTCTTGTTTATATCAGTGAAAAATTAATCGGTTATCCTTGAAACCCAACCGCCACCTAGCTTTTTAAAATAGCGTCGTATTCACTGTCACTCCTGCGCTTAGCCTAACTTTATGAAACGTATTTTATTTATTTTGCTGTTATTACTCTGTAAAGCTCTCATATTTGCTGAGGAAATAATTGTTGGCGCAGAGAAATTATCCTCTGGCATAGATCTAACCTTCGAAGGCGCCTGAGCGTGGGGTTCACTCTTCCAAGTATTTGGCACTCGTACCCATAACTTTCTTAAATTGTCACTCGATCTCTGCGGCCGCTAGCTGTTGGAATTTTTTCTTCGGATTTATGTTTGAAGAGGTAGTGCGTCAAAGCGACGCAACAACATGGGTGAGCGATCGAACATCCGCATATTTTGCGTTTAGATCAAATAAATTGGCTTTATGAGCCTGCAGATTTCGATCGCCAACGCCCTCCTCTGCGATAACCACTTGATAATTATGCTGCAGTGCATCGACTGCGGAGGCCCTTACACAGCCACTCGTGGTCAACCCAGTAATAATCAGTGAATCGACAGATAAAGATTTAAGTTGCCAGTCTAAGTCTGTTTGGTAAAAGGCGCTAGCCCATTGCTTCTCGATTAACGGTTCCGACACCGAACGACCTAACCTGCTATCGACTTTAACCCAGTGCGAATCCACTTTTAAGACGTTAAGCGCAGGTACTTTGGCCCTAAATACGCGAGCTTGCTGATCGTTGTGATAAACCACTGTGGTAAAAAAAATGGGTAACGACTTTTGGCGGAAGGCCGCAAGAAGCTGACAGTTGGCCGCAATAACGCCCGGACAATGGGTCCCCAGCGGGCACTCAGGGTCGGTAAAACCATTGATCATATCGACCACTAAAAGAGCAGGCTTTTGAAGGCTACCCAGCTGAATTTGGTCAAGATCTTTCGACGCCATATGGTACTCTTTTTCCCGCGGTAAAAAGCGAGCCGTGCCTAAAATAATAAAGGCACTGCCCGCTTCTAATACGACCCCGTCCTAAAAACGGTAGTGAAAGTCCACACCGTAAGAGTCCTTGGGCCCCGGATGAATAAATGATCCACCAAATTCAGGTGCTGGAATAATTTCTTCCAGATAGGTTTCATCGGTGATATTACGACCCCAAATTGTCATACCCCAGTTTTCCGCATCAAATGAGATACGAGCGTTAAGGGTATCAAAAGAGTCGCGCTTCGCCTTACTCATATCCTGGGTTAAGCCTGGCCCATTAAATACCTGCCAAACAGTCGGCGTTGCCTCACCCTGCAAGGTGTGAAATGCCATCTCACCGACGTACTGCCAATCCAGACGCACGGTCATTTCAATACCGTCAGCAACCGCCATTTCAAACTGTGTACCCAAATTGTAGGTACGATCTGGCGCTTGTGGCGCTTCATTGCCTTCAGACAGTGGACGGTGATCGTTGCGAACAATTTCGCTGTTCAAAATACCCATACCGCCAAACACCGATAGATTCTCTGTGACCAAACCGTTGAAGTCGAGTTCAAAACCGCGGATCTCTATGTCATCAATCGTGGTAACTACTCTCATCAGACCAAATGGACCCGCAAAGAATTCAAAGAACTGATTGTCTTCAACGTCAGTTTGGAATATCGACGCGTTAACACGCAAGCGATTGTCCATAAACGCTATTTTACTTCCCAACTCAAAGCTTGTAGACACCTCTTTTTCGTACTCATCGCTGACGCCCAGATCGGCATCTACCGCGACACCAGGGTCACCACAGCTGGGTACAAACGCTGGGCAAGTATCGCCATACCAAAGCTCCAGTAAGGCGGCACTCCCCACAGAGTTAAACCCGCCACTGCGAAAACCTACACCCCAACTCGCATAAACATTGGTCTCTTCCGACGGATTCCAGCTCCAAGTTAATTTGGGCTGAAAGTGACTGAATGTTGCGCTCCGCGCGGGAATGCCATTGGGATTAGCCGCCAGTGCTGGATTAATGGGGAAGGTGCCCGCATTAACACTCAAACCCGAAGCTCCTACGTTGGGCACCCGATTATTTACATCACGTTCTTCTCGGTCGTAACGAGCCGCGAAGGCCAGTTCCATCTCTTCATTTATGTTGAATTCAATCTGGCCAAAGACTGCCATCACCGATGTGTCAAATTTATCATCAAACATGAGGTCTGTTGGGTTCGGGCCCGTTGGGCCTACATAGGGCTGGCGCAAAAATCCCTTTCCGGTATCCGCACCATAAGCGACAACCACCTCGCGCTCTATATCGGCCATATACGCTCCGGCAATCCAGCTTAGAGCCGCATCTTCGTCTGAGGTTAGGCGAATTTCCAAACTCGTATCTGACTGATTACGCTCTTGGTACTGGTAACCGTCGCATGCTGTTGGCGTATAAGGGCCGTAGATTCCAGTGAAGTCGGGGTCAGCTCCCCCAGCGGCTGGAAAGACTCCAAAAGGGCCGAAGAACGCGCCAAATAGGTCATCACGGCCGGCACCGCCCATAGCAGACGGCAAATTATTTAAGGTGGCTCGATCGGCCTGACAAGCTTCCGTTACTTCATAACCATAGAATGTCGCACTGGTGCCGTCTGACAATAGATATTCCTCAAGATCGCTATAGCTGAATATCGCAGTCACGTCCATTCCCTCGCGATCCCAATCTGCTTTTAAAGAAAATTCAGAGGTCTCTTGCTCATTTTCTCCTGGAACATTGTTAGAGAAAATGAAGTCATGCTCGTTGACGTCTTTAAAAAAAGTTGGCCCGAACCCTTCAGCAAATGCAGGAATCGCAAAGACCGCGTTAAAGTTAATGGCACCGCCACTTACTTCACTCATACCTGCTCGCATATCTAAAGACAGCTCTTCATTGACATCCCAGATCAGACGACCACGAACGGTAGTGTCCTCTAGGAAATCGACTGAATTAGCGCCAGTGTAAGCATTACTGTAATGACCGTCAGTTTCACGGCGATTAATGCTCACTCGACCAAGAACGCCATCCCCTAAACCCCCACTCAACGTCAAGCTGCCATTGTTGGAGCCATTATTACCGGCCCCCACTTTTACTTTGCCCTCAAATTCTTCGTCTGGGCGATTGGTCGTAACCAAAATGGCTCCAGCCACTGCATTTCGGCCATAGAGTGCTCCCTGAGGTCCCTTTAGCACTTCAATTTGACTCACATCCATGAGCTCTTCATTAAAGCCGTTAGGGTTAGTCACCAAAACCCCATCCACCACATAAGCAAACGTTGATTCGGCATCTCGAGTTGAAACAATCCCGCGAATACTGATCTGCGTATCGCCGACATTAGCAGAATCGACCATGGTGACATTCGGCATTAGACCTATAAAGTCACTTGGACGTTGGATACCCGCGCTCTCAATTTGTGCTTCCGTAAATACCGATACAGCAATTGGAACTTCTTGTAAATTTTCCGCGCGCTTTCGGGCCGACACAACGATTTCTTCGATAGATATTTCAGCCACCGAGGTCGTAGTCATGCTGGCTAATAACACCATCGCCATCACATTTTTAACGCTTATCGATTTCATGATATTCTCCTCTTATAAGTTTGCCTGACTTATTTTTATAGTTTTATTATTTTTTAATGCACCTTAAACACTATTGTGTCGCACCCAAAAAGGTGGGTTTAACCGGGGCCGGGAGATGCGTTTCCCGCTCACAGCGGCTGCGGATTGCCTCTACATCTCCGCCAAAATTAAATAATGCTGGCTCTCCAGCTGCGGCTGTTAATTCAGCACGCAAGATCTGCGTGGAACCAAAATCTACTGATCCATCAGTCGCTAGCACCACACCGTATCGCCGTGCACCTTCAGCACTCACTAACCGGCGGGCTACGTCTTGTCTGACCAACTCTGGATCACGTGCAAAGGGATCACCCCAGCCGCCACCTCCCCAGGTGTTAAAATACAAAAGATCGCCGGTTTTAACTTTGACACCTTCTACTTTTGCGGGGAGCCACTGCTCAGAGCCATCACCTCGGACAAGTCGTTTCGTTGATCTCATGCCCGTTTCGCCCCCGAGTACGCCCCAAGGGTAAGTGAGCCAACGGTCATCATGAATACCGACTTCTCCGTCGCAGAGAAAACGATAAGCGACCGTTAAGCCGTTTCCTCCGCGGTGTAAACCCGCACCACCGGAATCTGAAATAGTTTCATAACGCTCAATGCGCAATGGAAAATAGGACTCAATAAATTCATTAGGCACGTTGGTAAAGCCTGGCCATAGCGAATGTCCGTCGGGGCCATCACCGATAGGACGTCCCGGAATGCCACCAAATCCTATTTGAAATAACTGGAACCATTCATCGCCCTTGCCAGGCCGAGTGTCATAGCCCGAAAAAAACAGGTGGGGCGAGTCTGAAAATCCCGCCGCATTGAGCATCATCTCTGGAGCACCCATGCCCAAAAGGGCACCCAGAACGTCGAATATGCGGCCTAGTGCATGCGTTCTGCCTGAGAGTGCCGCGGGATAATTAGGCTTTAACAGAGTGCCTTTTGGAATACGCACATCGACAAGATCATAAAAACCATCATTAAAGACAATTTGTGGATCCACAACATTAATTGTGAATGAGCCAAAAAACATTTTGAACATGTCTTCGTTAAGGAAGAAATTGACCGAGCTTTGCGCTTGCGGGTCAGTGCCGGAAAAATCAAAAATTGCCTTATCCGCCTCCCGCCACATAGTGCACTTGATCTTATAGGGCCCCATACCCATACCGTCGTCACATAGATAATCTTCAAAAACACGAGGCTCCTCTGGAATAAACATGGTAATAATATGTTTCATGGCGTCGTAATTGCGCTGTAACATAATAGCCATTGTTGAAAACAACACGTCATCACCAAAGCGCACCGCTAGCTCTGCGCAACGCTTTGCTGCGGTATTACATGCGGCCACCAGTGCGTTTAAATCAAAACGATTCCACTGTGGAGTCCGCACATTGTGCAAAATTAATTCTAATAAGTTGGATTGCAAAACACCTTTTTTATAGAGTTTGGTAGGGGGAATACGAATTCCCTCTTGGAAGATCGTAGTGGCCTCAATGGGGATTGATCCTGGAACCATACCCCCGTTGTCCGACATATGGCCGAACATAGCCGACCAAGCAAAATGCCGCCCGTCTTTGAATACAGGAACCAGAACCACCCAATCGGGCAAGTGAGAGACAGCGGCATTACACATATAAGGGTCATTGGTAAGAATAATATCACCCTCTTCAATCTCGTCGTTGTAGGCCTCTAAAAATGGCCCGATAAACGAACCAAACTGGCCTACTACCATTTTTCCATCCTTGTCCGCAATCATCGGAAAGCAATCGCCTTGCTCTCGAATACCCGGCGACATGGCCGTTCTAAACATGACCGCGTCCATCTCCTCGCGCGCATTGCGCAACGCATTTTCGATGATATCGACAGTGACTCCGTCAACCTCCACACGAACTAGTGGATTTTTATTAGTCTCTATTAAAATTGCAGGCATGACTATTTAGCCCCCTTTACTGATGGAGATTTTGGGTTAATTAGTAGATTGCCGAAAGCGTCAACCACCGCAACATACCCCGGCAATACCACGGTCGTAGAATCCATTTCACCGACAATGGCCGGCCCCAAAATCTCCAACCCGACATTTAATTTGCTGCGGTCATAGATAATGGCCTGATACCAATCGCCCTCATAATAAAAGCGGCTGCCGAGAATTTTGCAATCATCTAAACGCAATCCAGTTTCACCAATTTGGCGCTCAGCAATAGGCTTTGCTGTTGCTTTGGCGACAGCACGAATCATCAATATTTCGTGTCCGTCATCTAATTTAAAAGTAAATAATTGCTCGTGCTCGGCATCAAACTGATCGGTTAATAACGCAACACCTTTTTGTGAAAGCTCGTCATCGGTAAAATCGATCGTGATTTGGAAAGCTTGTCCGGCATAACGCAGATCTGCCTGATAAGTAATTTCATGCTCTGATAGCGGAATATTGTCTCTTAATAGAGCGTCGCTGGCGCGCGCGCGCAGTTCGTGCAGGTCCTCAGTCAGCTGCGTATCACTCAGATCACTGGCCATGGTTAGGTAGGTGCGTGCGGCTTCATCCTGAACTTGAGTGGTGGCATCACCATAGGCGCAAAGAACGCCCGGGCCGGGGGGGATGATGACCGGCCAAGCATTTGTTAATATGCCCAGAGCGTTGGCGTGCAATGGACCCGCACCGCCGAACCCAACCAGGGCAAAGTCACGCGGATCATAACCCTGCTCTACAGACACTAACCTGAGCGCGCCGAACATAGATTCGTTAACGATTTTAATCACGCCCTCCGCCGCCGCCATAAGGTCAATACCCATGGCATCAGCCAACGTCTGCATTGCCGCAACAGAGGCGTCCCGATTAATCTCCATTTTACCGCCTAACTGCACGTCAGAGGGCAAATAACCCAACACCACATTCGCATCGCATACGGTGGGCTGCTGACCACCTTTTTTATAGCAGGCGGGGCCAGGTACGGCACCGGCAGACTCGGGACCAACACGGAGTGCTTTGGTTAGCTCGGGAACAAATGCGATAGAGCCGCCGCCGGCACCGACGGTTCGAACATCTACAGAGGGCGCGCGCACCCGCACATCGGCGACAATGGTTTCACGCCTAACTCGAGCACGAGAATTTTGGATCAACGCAACATCTGTAGAGGTCCCGCCCATGTCGAAGGTCAAAATATTGTCGTAACCTGCCCGGCTACAAAAATAAATAGCACCAGAGACACCACCGGCAGGACCCGACATTAACAGATTAACAGGTGATTCCGCCGAGGCTCGTGCCGAGGCTAATCCACCATCGGAACGTAAAATCGATAATTGAGTATCGGCACCCATTTTCTCATCTAAAGCAGACTGTAAATTACTCACATAGCGAGCGACTTCTGGCCGCACGTAGGAATTTACGACGGTCGTTTCCGTACGCTCATATTCCTGCATTTCTGGGACAACATCGCTGGAGATCGAAATCGGCGTATCCGTAAAAATCTCAGCTGCAATTTCGCCAGCGCGTTGTTCATGGGCACTGTTGATGTAAGCATTGATAAAGCAAATGGTCAAAGCTTCGACCTGCCCAGTCGCGTGCAATGCGCTAAGGTCTTTACGTAACTGATCTTCATCTATGTCGGTTACAACAGCGCCATCGGCAGCGATTCGCTCATGGGCCCCGATGGTTAACTCTAACGGCGCCAACAGCGGTTTTTTAACAAAACTGACCCAACCTCCCAGCCCACCTGGGCAAAATGATCTTGCCACTTGCAAGGTATCCTCAAATCCGGCCGTGGTCACCAGACCCACCTTAGCGCCACGCCCCGTCAATACGGCATTAGTGGACACAGTCGTGCCGTGCATCACGCGACTAATATCCGCAGGGTTGACACCAGACTCATCACATATGCAAGCAATACCGTTAAGTACTCCAATAGATGAGTCTTCCGGCGTAGAGGGTACCTTAGCTGTAAAAGTTGCACCTGATTCTTCATTAATAAGAAGGAGGTCTGTAAACGTCCCCCCTACATCTACTCCTAATCTGTAGCTCATTTTAATCTCCGAACCGTTTTCAATACTTCGAATATATCCACATACTTAACGCGACCTTCCGGCCGCTTACCTACTGAGCTAAAAAACTCCGCAACCACGCCTTGGCTCTTCCGCCAGGCGCTGAACTGAGTAATGTCTGGACAAAGTCCGAGGCCTGCATTAATTTTTTTAAGTCTATGCCCGTGTCAAAACCCATTTGTTGCAACATCATGGCAATGTCCTCTGTAGCAACATTACCGGAGGCCCCTGGAGCAAACGGACACCCACCTAACCCTGCAATTGAACTGTCAAAATGACGAATACCAGACTCTATGGCCGCATAAACATTTGCCAACCCCATGGCCCGTGTATCATGAAAATGGCAACCCAATCTTTCAGGTCCATGACGACCTACCAACTCGGCACACAACAATTGCACCTGTTGGGGATGTGCAGCACCGATGGTATCGGCCAATACCACTTGGTCAGCTCCCGCTAAAAGAAACTTTTCCGCCTGTCTCGTCACAGTGGACGGCGCCGTAGGTCCGTCAAAAGGACAGGTGAAGGCTACGGCAATCGTGACGATCACACGGATATTGTCGTGCGTTGCTAACCGAAGAATATTTAAAGTCACCGTTTCGGCATCGGACATGCTCATGGCCGCATTTTTTTGTGCCATTCCTTCACTCGCATAGATGACCATGGTGACAGTTTCAGCATTTGCCCCACACGCCAGTTCATAACCTCTCATGTTAGGAATAAGCACCACTGTTGGCGTCGTAAAACCCGCGCTGCCGAGTCCCGCACAGACCTGCTCTGTAGCCGCCATTGCAGGCACTTTTTTAGGGGAAACAAAACTACCAATTTCAATCTGCGGCACGCCGGCTGCGGCAATCGCTTGTACTAATGCAATACGCTGCTCAACTGCGAGTATCTTATGCTGATTCTGCAAACCGTCTCTTGGCCCTACATCGGTTATGACTACGCACCGTGCTGTCATCGAATAATCCCCAGTGCTCTCATTTGCGTAATTTTTTCAGTACTTAACTCTAAGAGCTGACTCATAACTTCATCGGTGTGCTGCCCAAGCATCGGTGCTGGGGTAAATATCTCCTCGGCATTTCGGGATAACTTAATTGGGTTACCGGGACCTTTTGTGGCGCGACCATTAGGGTGCTTTAAGTCGACGACCATATTGCGATGCAAGACCTGCGTGTCGGCAAGTGCCTGACCTAAGCTGTTGACCGGCGCACAAGGAATGCGTTTGTCTTCAAGGAGGGAAAGCCAGTATTTACAAGTATTAGTGCTTAACACTGTGTTCAATGTGCTATTGATAATTTCTCGGCCTTCCCAGCGACCCGGTTGACCATCATATTTCGCATTATCAAACATCGGAGAGCGAATCACTTGCTTAAGGTTTTTCCAGAAATTGTCGGTAATCACCGCTATGACGATAAAGCCGTCAGAGCAGGAAAAGGTGTCGTAGGGGACGTGCACAAAATGGCTGTTGCCAACAGGATATGGGTCAACACCTGACATAAAGTGCATAGTCGCCATGTAGTTAAGCATCGAAATTTGACAGTCCAACATTGAAATATCGACATGCTGACCGACTCCACTGCGCTCGCGCTCATAGAGGGCGGCTAGAATGCCCATCACTGCAAACATGCCACCGCCAAGGTCGCCAATCGGAATCCCGGCTCGTACCATATGCTCTCTATCGAGCCCAGTAATAGACATACCGCCACCCATGGCTTGCGCTACTTGATCAAATGCCGGTCGCTTACTACCGGGCCCATCGGAGCCGAAACCCGAAACAGTGCAAGTGATAATCCGAGGATTTACTGCACTCAGTGAGGGATAGCTAATACCCAAACGCTCGGCAACACCGGCACCAAAGTTACTGATCACAACATCAACGCATTTCACTAAGTCTTTAAAAAGCGACAGTCCCTGTTCCGTTTTAAGGTCTATCGCAACACTCTTTTTGTTGCGATTTAAGGTGATGTAATAAGCACCCATACCGTCTAGTGAATGATTGGGGTCCGTGGCTAAAAGGTTGCGGGTGCCCTCTCCACGGCAAGGCTCAACCTTGATGGTCTCAGCACCGAGGTCCGCCAGTATCATGCTGCCATAAGGCCCAGATAACATATGAGTTAGGTCGAGAATGCGAACACTAGACAGGGCTTGATTCATGTTGCTTCGTTTCACATCAACACCCACACATACGCCAGTGCGCTCAAGACTGCGGCACACCTCACACAGGGGGTTTTATGGCTAATGCCTATATCGACAGAAGACCTCTCTAGGGTATAACTATAGGTATAGGTATTCATTGATCTCCCGAACGCTAATGCAGCTAAAAAAATCTACTCAATCCGAGCGCTGACCTGTAAAATCTAAGGTGTTCAAATCTAGGTTTTGGCAACATTGCAATGTTTGGTATATTGTTATACCAAAGTATCAATTATCACTCAACCTCTATTTTTAACCCACCATGAACAAAAAGGACATCTTATGAAGCCCGCTACAGGCTACATTCTGCTGAGCCACGGCCAAAGTAGGAGAGTTTCAGAGGATCTGCCGTCACCGTTGTATCATCAGCTCTACAGCCTAATTAAAAGCTACATCATTGATGGCACACTTCATCATGGCGAAAAACTGCCGAGTGAAAGAGAGTTAATTGAAGCGTTTGACGTGTCGCGTATTACCGTTAAAAGAGCGGTCAACGAACTTGCCGCAGAAGACTTGGTGGAACGCGCTCGAGGCAAAGGTACTCACGTTACACACAAGTACACCCCGAAGCCGGTGCAGGCCCCCTTACTTGGCGTGTTAGAAGAGATCGACAGTATTGCCGAAAACTCAGTCGCACAGGTTATCGACTGCCGTATTATGGTGCCACCGCAAGCTATTCGAGGAGAGTTCTCAACAGACCGCAATGACTCACTCTTCCATCTCGTGCGCACGCGGTCGCGTGCGGGGGCTTTGTTTGGTTATTTTGATAGTTGGAGTGCCGGCGTTGAGATGCCCAGCAGTACTGATATATTTATCAATCAATCACGCCATCAATATTTTCGTGAAAGCGGCATGGAAGTCAGTCATATTAACCAAACAATCAGTGCAGTGCCTGCCAATGAGGCTATTGCCTCTCATCTTCATGTAGGAGTCGGCTTCCCTCTTCTGAGTTTAGTGCGCCGCTCTTATTGCCTGAAGAACGACAAAGAGACATTAGTCGATTATTTGTTAGCGCTTTACAATACTGAATTATTTCAATACGAGATGGACCTAAAGCTTGATTAAGTGAACAATTGCAGCGAATGTTTCTAATCAAACCCAATTAAGCAGACGCACCATTACTGTATTACCCAATGATGAGTATTAAACCGTCTCTGGAGCGTTACAGAAAACTCTGCCTCTAGACCTGCTCTTTTACACAAAGCGAGACTGATCAAAAATGAACAGATGTAATAAATCAGCGGTCACTTTCGTGTTAAGACATGAATATAAACAAACTGCCATGGAGCTGAGTGATTGGAACTAAGTAGAAAATTTTGTGTTGCCCCAATGATGGATCGGAACGATTAGCATTAAAATCAATGGATTAAAATGGCATGGTGCAAAAATGGTAACAGTGCGAAGGGGGGGGCAAAATAGACTGACAAATAATCTTAAGTCTTAATTTTTTTAAAAAATCAGTAAAAAATAGACTTCAAAGTAATCAAAACTCCAATGACTAATAAGCAGCTAATCGCAATTGTTCGATACAGTGCAGAACCATATTGATTAAATAAATAAAATCCAAGTCGGTCACCAATCAGCATGGCTGGAAAAGCCATCAAAAAGAACCAAAGTGACTGCATAGTTACAAAGCCTGCAAAGCCGTAAGATATAAGCGCTATGAGTGCAGACGCAAAGAAAAAAGTCATCAATAAGGTACGGCTTTTATCTGGTGATGACTGTGACTGTAGTGCATAAATAATTATTGGCGGACCAGGAATTGCCAATGATCCATTCATGATTCCAGAAAGCAAACCGGTTAAATAGGTAGTAAAATTATTCACTGGGATACGAATTTTTCGAAGGAAAATCATCCCTAGACAACCGGCTATAACTGAACACCCTACCCAAAACTGAAACTTTTCAACTGAAATACTCTTTATTACCTGAGTGCCAATAATAGTGCCAATAATTGCTGTAGCAACCAGAGGAACCAGTGGATTTAAGGGAACATTGGTCAAGTAATTTCGGGCATAAAATAAATTAACCGCAAGGGTAAGCAATGACACTAAAACAACTGCCTGAGTTGGAGACAAGAATAATGAAAATGCAGGAACTGCCGCCAAAGCAAAACCAAACCCAGTGAATGACCGAAGCACAGCTGCCAAAATTACCACAACCCAGATAATTGAAGCTTCCGCAAAAGTGATATTTTGTAAAAATTCAGCCATATTTAGACCCCTAAAGCCTATTGAAAATCAATAAGTTAATTGAATAATAATAATTAGAACTGCTTTAAGATCGGTTTAACTCAAGATGATACTTATATGCATCACCTCTATAGGCTAGATATTCACAAACGATGGTTTCGTCATGTATATCTTTAATTAATCGGGTTACCCAAAAAATAGGCTTTCCAATATGAACCTCTAAAAGCTTAGCTAATTTAGACTCCGCTGAACGAGCCTCCATAGAAATATGAGCTTGCCCTAATGTAACATCCAAATTATTTTCTAAAGTATGAAAAATATCATCAGTTTCGTGGGTATCAAGGACTTTCATACCGATATCAATAGGGAAATAACTAGTATCTAAGGATATAGGTTTTTTATTCAAATAACGTATGCGAGTAATCTCAAATACTTTCTTTGACTTTAAATTATCCTGAACAGCCTGACTTGGGGTAACTTTTTTTGCACTTAACAACTTAGTGGATACTCTGTTGAGTCGAGAATCAATGGCTTCGGGTAAACTTTGTAGACTTCTAATCTCTTGGCTTACTTTAGGCTTACTAACAAAAGCCCCCTTTCCTTGAATACTCCATAAAAGCCCCTCTGTATGTAACTCTTTAAGCGCCTTTCTAACAGTGATTCTGCTCACCCCAAAACTTGTCATTAGTTGGTTTTCTGAGGGAATGCGCTCATCAATAGAATAATCATCACTCAAAATTTGCTGTTTGAGTTGATTCTTAATATTGATATACAGAGGTAAAGGTGCATTTTTTATCATTAGCTACGGATCACCATAAAATTTAAACAAGTTAGGGCCGGTAATAAATTACCGACCCAATCTATAAAAAAACAAATTAAAGCTATAACTTCAACTGTATACCTAGCTTAATCGTTTCAGTGGAGCTACTACCAGTTTCCTGATCACCATAGTAAATCCCAACACGTGCGCCATGGCCTTTAATTAAGGAAGTTAAGCCAACATCGACACGAGTAGTGTCATCACTGTTGTCATCTGGAGAAAACTCTTGATAACGAACACTTGCTTGAAGACGGCCGAGACCAAATATACCATCAGGCATGTAGGCTAGTGAAACCATAGTGGCATCACCTTCTTTAGATGCCGCACCAAATTCATCA
>PBZS01000006.1 GCA_002730235.1 Gammaproteobacteria bacterium
AAAATTTCGCGCTCTTGATTTCGAATCGAATCGAGAACAGAACGGAATTCAACGCAGAGTTCGTCGAATAGCCTGGGTGTGAGCTTCAATGAGGAAAAAACATCACCAATTGCTGACAGTGCGCCGTTACCTTCTTTCGATTGGCGTCCCTTTTTGATGATTACCTTTTCAGCTTTGGTAAGATTGACACGAAGAGTTTCGAATCGCGCTTTCACTTCTTCAGGGTCTGGGCCCGTATCTCCTTCTTCCTCATCATCTGAATCATCGTTGCCGTTTTCCGAATTCGAGTCCTCGAAATCCTTATCATTCACTTCCTCGGTGGAACCCACATTTTCTGCTACTTCGTCTTCTGGGTCAGGGTCCAAGAACCCAGCTAATAGGTCGGATATCCGACCTTCTTCTAACTGAATACGGTCGTAGGTGGCGAGAACTGATTCGACGATTCCAGGATAGTAGGCCATAGCTTGCATGACTTCGCGTATTCCTTCTTCGATCCGTTTGGCAATAATTATTTCACCTTCGCGCGTCAATAATTCGACCGTACCCATTTCACGCATGTACATTCGTACAGGATCAGTTGTCCTTCCAACATCGTTCTCGACAGATGCTAGCGCAGCTGCTGCTTCTTCCGCAGCTGAGTCATCCGTGGCAGTTGAATTCTCGCCAAGGAGGAGTTGATCATCATCTGGTGCTTCCTCACCTACGGAGATTCCCATATCTCCAATCATTCGAATGATGTCTTCGACTTGATCGGGGTCCGCAATTTCTTCTGGAAGGTGATCGTTGACTTCGGCGTATGTAAGGTATCCCTGCTCCTTACCTTTAGCAATCAGATCTTTCAGCCGTGATTGACGCTGTTCGGTTTGTGTAAGTTCCTGATCTAACGATTTTTCTGCCATGAACTGACCTAAGAAATGAGTTGTAAAAATGGCCGTGGAGTATACACGTATTTAGCCGTACCTTTCACTATTTTTTATGTGCTGAAAGAGCCTTGTGCAGGTCTTTTGCAGAAATTTTTCCTTGTTTAGCATCCTCAGCCAAAAGTTGCATAGATTCAGTGACTAGCTGTTTCTTCAATTGTTTAACCCCGTCTACAAATTCGGCGTTATACGAACTCTCGCTGAATAATGCCGACCGATTACATAATGTAGATAGTAATCTACCAACATCTGTTCCACTGAAGTGACCCATCAAACGGGCAGTGGTTGGATTATTTTTGTCGTTGATCCAATTAATAACTTGCGATAAGGCTTGGATATTAACTAATCGGCTGTGCTCAGATATTTCGACTGTTGTAGAACTCAAACTAGGTTTTTGCAAAAGCAACCACAGCAACCGGTTGCTGAGCGGTTCGGGTTTAGTAGGATCGGGAAACTCTAGAGACGGACTAGTTGGCTCTGGCTCTTCAATATTGATTGGAGTCTTTAAATTTTCTCTAAATTCTTGATCGTCAAATTCGATATCGGATCTTACGGACTCAGAACTGGCTGATTTTGATTTATCTGACCCCTGTGAATCCGCGATATTTTCCGACATGTAACTATCTGTGGGTTGTTCGATAAGCAGATCTTGTAATCGCGCGTCAAGGTCCGATCGCCGTGTTCCCGATAACTTGCTTAACGTATCCAACATAAGCGACTTGTAAATACTGGTTGGGATTTTTGCGATTTTGGGAAGTGCAAGTGCGGTAAGGCGGGCACGCCCATCTAGCTTAGTAAGATCGACATCATCAGATAATAATCGAATCAAAGCATCAGACGCTGGAAGAGCATCGTTTAGTCGCGTAAGGAAGGCGTTAGTTCCTTCGCTCCGGACCAAGGAGTCAGGGTCGTGATTATCAGGTAGAAACAGGAAGCGAATACTAAACTCGTCACTTAAAAAAGTAAGCATCGTATCGATTGCCCTTTTGGCTGCAGTTCGTCCGGCTTGATCACCATCAAAGCACACAATGACCTGCCCAGTCTGCCGACTGAGTCGATCTAGATGTTGTCCAGTGAGCGCAGTGCCGAGCGTTGCGACAGCGAAATCAATACCATATTGGGCTAAAGCGACAACATCCATATAACCTTCAACAACCAGAACGCGATCGAGGGATCGACACGCCTGTCGAGCCTCGTAGAGGCCGTATAGCGTTTCGCTTTTATGGAATAATTTGGTTTCAGGGCTATTTAAGTATTTTGGCTTACTGTCATCCAAAACACGCCCGCCAAAAGCTATTGTACGGCCCCTGATGTCCCGGATTGGAAACATAACACGTTCTCGAAATCTGTCATATTCTCGGCCTTGTTGGTTAGAGGCTGTTAGGCCGCATTCGAGCAGTTGCTTTTTGGCTGGTGTGTTATCTCCAAATTGGTTGATTAAAAAATTCCAACCGCTGGGCGCATAGCCGAGCCCGAATCGGTGTGCAATGGTGCCGGTGAGTCCGCGTGCTTTTAGATAATTCACTGCTTGTTCGCGATCGGGGTGAGATTTCAAAGCTTTGCGAAATGCAAGATCAGCGTCGTTGATCAGTGCATACAAGACTTTACGATGATCTGTCTCTTGATCTGTCGATTCTGTTGGTACATCGAGACCCGCGAGAGCCGCTAAACTTTCGACCGCGCCAATGAAATCGATGTTATCAAATTCCATCACAAATGTAATGAGACCGCCAGAAGCGCCACAGCCGAAGCAGTGATAGACCTGTTTGTCATAACTGACAGAAAATGAGGGGGATGAATCGTCATGAAAAGGACATTTTCCGTGGTATTCGCGTCCTGATTTTTTTAGCGGTACTCGTGTACCGATAACATCGACTATATTGACACGATCATTGAGGGTCTCTATGAAAGAATCTGGAATTCGTCCCGCCACAATTAATCCAAAAAATGGGTTTAGCTAGCAGAGTGTAGCCGAAAATTTGATTTAGAATTTAGCCGAGACGCTTTCTAACAAGCTTGCTGACGACTTGCATGTCAGCTCGACCTAGGAGCTGGGTTTTCAGTTGCCCCATGACTACTCCTATGCCCTGCGGACCTACAGCGCCTGTCGCAGCAATCACCTGATCGATGAGTGTGCTAATTTCGGTTTCTGGCAATTGAGCAGGAAGGAACTCTTGTAATAGGCACACTTCAGCAAGTTCTGTATCTGCTAAATCTTGTCGCCCGCCGTCTGTGAACTGCTTCGCAGCATCACGCCGCTGCTTGGACATTTTATTAATAATCGCCAGGCACCGTGCATCATCAACATCAATTCGTTCATCCACCTCAACACGTTTGATTTCGGCTAGCGTCATACGAATAACGCCCAAACGAAATTTCTCTCTCGCTCGCATGGCATCTTTCATGGCTTCGGTAAGGGTGTTTTTAAGCGTATTCACGCGAATGGGTCCAATCTCAGTAGAGGCGTTCGAACTTTTTCGTCTCGCGAGACACCTTCTTTAGATGCCGCTTCACGGCCGCCGCCGCCGCCCGCTTGCGCAGAGTTGTTGGCTTTTCATAGCATTCGCGACGACGGACCTCTGATAAGACTCCGGCTTTCTCGCAGGCGCGCTTGAACCTACGAAGTGCAACGTCAAATGGCTCATTGTCTTTAATCTTTACCTCAGGCATTAAAATGCACCTATCTTTGAATTTAATTGAATAAGTATTTGGTATTCCGATCTGGGCGCGAGATAATATCAGCGTCTTTTGAAAAAGGGAACAGCATGCGTGTCCTAGGCATAGAAACTTCGTGCGATGAGACTGGGATTGCAATTTATTCCAGCGAGGATGGACTTCTTGCTCACCGAGTTCATAGCCAGGTTGATGTGCATGCCATCTATGGTGGAGTCGTTCCCGAGCTTGCTTCCAGGGATCACGTTCGATATCTGCGTCCTCTAGTCGACGAGACGATTAAAGCCTCTGGTATATTATTAAAAGATCTTGATGCTGTTGCGTACACAACGGGACCAGGTCTTCTGGGTGCATTATTGGTTGGTTCGACATTTGCGAAAACACTTGCATTTTCGAACAATCGGCCTGCGTTGGGCGTTCACCATATGGAGGGTCACCTCCTTGCTCCATTGATGGAGACGCCGGATTTACCGCTGCCATTTGTTGCGCTACTGGTAAGTGGTGGGCATTCCCAGTTGGTTTTAGTACGGGCGATTGGAGACTATGAATTGTTGGGTACTACGTTGGATGATGCGGCAGGGGAGGCGTTTGATAAAACCGCTAAGTTACTGGAACTCGGCTACCCTGGTGGTCCGAGAATTGCCGCACTTGCTGATGTTGGTGACCCAAAACGATTTGCATTTGCTCGCCCCATGACTGATCGTCCAGGATTTGATTTTAGCTTCTCGGGGTTGAAGACGCAGGTGTTCGCAGAGGCCCGCCGTTTGTTCAAGACCGGAAACTTGGATCAACAAGGAAAGGCTGATTTGGCCGCAAGCTTCCAGCAGGCGGTGGTAGATACGTTGGTGTTGAAGTGCCAACGTGCTCTTGAAAGAACAGGCGCGCTGGCCCTGGTGATGTCAGGCGGCGTTAGTTCTAACAGATTATTGAGAGCCTCACTGAAATCACTGGAATCGGATGGTCTGCAGGTTGCGTATCCTGCTCCTGAATTCTGTACCGATAATGGAGCGATGATTGCTTTTGCTGGATGGAAGCGACTAAGTTCTGGACAAAAGGACAAGTCGCTTGCGATCACGATTCGTCCTCGTTGGCTATTGAGCGAATTACCAAGGGTGTCGTAATGGATTCGATGTATGTTTCGAGACTTCCATTGCTCTCTTTGGTGGGGGTGTATTTAAACGAAAAAGAGAATCCTCAGCCTCTGTACTTGGATTTAGAGATAAAGATTTCGCTCAAAAAAGCCGCCGAATCGGACCAGCTTGAGGATACACTCGACTACTCCACGCTATGTCAAAGCATCCAAGCTGCTGCCGCCCAGGATCATTGTAATTTGGTTGAAAGACGATTAACCGATTTGCTCGAGATTGTGTTCTGGGACTCTCGAGTATATGAAGTCACAGGTCGTCTCTATAAGCCTGGCGCTGTGCCGGGAGCGGAAATTTCTGTTGAGAGGACTTTAAGACGCTCGGCATGAATAGCCTCTCCAAGCCTTTTTCCAAAGATACCTTTTTCAGTGAATTGGGCCGCAGTTATCTCACGAAGCCGATCGCGTATTTCGAATAAGCGGGTGATGGGTAACTCGACGAATTGGATTTGGTCGAATTCCATGAGCAACTCATCAAGCCTGTGATTAGGAGGATTTCCTTTCAACCAGCCGAGTTGATTCATGAGTTCCAAGCACGATGCCACATCTTTGATATCTGTATTTTTTAGTTTGATCAACGCGGTTAAAAACNCCACGCGTTTGTTGGTCAAACGAAACTGCTTACCGTAGTATTCGATGCAGTCGGGTGTCGGNTTATTCTGAAGGATCCATTCTCCAAGACGCGCGTCAACCGATTGACACATAAATTGATCNGGTACAATCGCCAGATCAGGGATTAAGGTCTCGGTTACTCCAAGAGAATGGAGATTTCTCAATCCAGCGGCTGGATTTGTCGAGCTAAGTGTTTTATCTAGTTCGACTATGATCCGTTCTACTGAAAGTTCACGTAGTGAGTGCGACATAGATTGTATGATTTCAACAGTCTCTGTTGAAATTGTGAATTGATACATGCTGAGTTGCGCCAAAAATCGGATACAGCGCAGGATACGAAGAGGATCTTCTGAAAATGCCGGGGAGATATGGCGAAGCACTCGATCATTGAGGTCGTGTTGCCCTCCATAAGGATCAATTAGAAGGCCGTCACGCGATAGTGCCATAGCATTTATTGTGAAATCTCTTCGTCGTAGGTCAGTTTCGAGAGAAACTAAGGGATCGGCATGCACAATGAACCCGGTGTGTCCTTTTTTGATTTTTCGCTCCGTACGTGCGAGCGCGAGCTCGGCATGGCTTTTGGGGTGCAAAAATACAGGGAAATCTTTACCAACCTGACGAAAACCCAGGTTCAAAAGGATTTCGGAGGTTGTTCCAACTGCTACAAAATCCACATCTTTTGGTGAGAGTCCGAGTAATGTATCGCGAATCGCGCCACCAACCGCGTAGATCTCAAGATTCGCGGTCTCGACCCCTTCTAACGGGGCAAATAAACGATTCAAATCAGCCATAGGTTGGTACTTGAATCCGTTGGCGATCCTCGAGACGAAGCGCCGTTAAGTGACCGCCCCATACACAACCTGTATCCAGAGCGATAAATTGTTGATCGTATCTGGCGCCGTTTAGAGTCGCCCAGTGCCCGAAAACGATGGTTCGGTCGATGGCGATACGTCGAGGTATATCCATCCATGCGCTGAGGTGAGACGGCGCCATATCAGGGGAGGTTTTACAGTCAAAATCCAAGGCCAGCGAGGAAGCATCAATGAACCGCATTCGCGTACAGGCGTTTATCAAAAAACGTATTCGATCATTATTGCTGATAGCATCATTATAGTGCGCTGGTTTATTCCCGTAAATTGAAGCGAGTGAGTCAATCCAAGTGTTGGACAGCAACGCTTGATGCACCAAATTTAGCTCCGTCATCAATGTTTCGCGATCAAAACCAGGCCAAACTCCGGCATGCACTACTAATATTCCATGCGTTGAGAGATCCATAGCGAGTGGACAATGTCGATACCACTCGATGAGTGAATCACAAATTGATGATTCAAGAAGCGGTTGTATTCGATCCTCTGATTTTGGATCTCTCAGGCCACAAGTTACTGCCAGGAAGTTTAGGTCGTGATTACCGAGTACCGCCGAGCAAGAATCCTTATGCTCGAGTACCCACTGAGTGACCGCAAGAGAATCAGGACCACGCGCGATTAAATCTCCAGCAAAAATAAGATGATCAATTTGAGGATCAAATTGGAGTTTTCTGATCAGTTTCTGGAAGGCTTGATAACAACCCTGAACGTCGCCAATCACATATGTGGCCATCAGTGCAGTGCTCCAGGATTCAAGAGAGTAAATACGGGAATGTTGGCTTTGAAGATTTCGCCATCTGCGGCGACCATTTCGAAGAAACCCTCCATGGTTCCTACTGCTGTTTCTAGGATAGCGCCCGACGTGTAGGTGAATTCATCGCCAGGAACAATGGTCGGTTGCTCTCCTACAACGCCATCGCCATGCACCTCACGTATTGCTCCTTCACCGTCTGTAATTTTCCAGTAACGGTGTAGTAATTGTGCTGGCAGTGTTCCGTTGTTTGCGATTTTGACCGTGTATGTAAAGACAAATCGACCCTCTGCGGGGTTTGACTGGCCTTCGATAAAATTTGCTTCTGCATTGACCTCTACTTGGTATTTCAAATCCTGCATTACGCTGAACTCCTCCTCTGCGCTATATAGTTACCAAGTTCAATATAAGTTTCCACAGACAGTCGTTCCGGTCGATCCTGCGGATTAATTTCTAAATAATCAAATTCATTTAGGCTGATAACTTCTTTCAAGTTATTACGTAGTGTTTTACGACGTTGGCTAAAGGCCTGCCTCACTATATATGTCAGGGTGTTGAAGCATTGGACTCTGCAACGTTTGCTCTTATCTGGAATGATCCGGATCACACCCGAGTCCACTTTTGGCGCCGGCACAAAGCTCTCTGGGAACACTTTAATGAGTGGTTCGACTGACGAGGTTGCCTGGATCATAACGCTTAACCGCCCGTAAGCCGAGTTGCCGGGAGCAGCCGCGATTCGATTTACTACCTCTTCTTGCAACATAACGTGGATGTCCTTGATTTGCCCACCATGTCCCAAAAGTTTAAACAGCAATGGTGTCGCAATATTGTAAGGCAGATTTCCAACGACCCTTAGTTGTGTCCCAAGCGCACCGAAGTTAACTCTTAGAACATCTTGATTGATTAATCGACATCGGCTAGGGCTTTTGTTCACAAAACTAGCCAATAAATTTGGAACAAGATTTCGATCAAGTTCTATCAGTGTTAAATCACAACCTGAGGAATAGAGTCCACTTGTAATCGCACCATATCCGGGTCCGATCTCAATAACTGAGTCATCTGGTGATGAATTTATCGACGCCAATATGGCGTCGATCACACGATCATCGATTAAAAAATTTTGACCGAAGCGTTTACGAGCTGATTGGGCGAGTTCTCTTGACACAATATATTCCGATCAAAATGCAAGTGTACCTGACCGAGCTAGGCTTCACGCAATTTGATTGGTGAGTCGTTTGGCCTCCCGAATCGCTGCTATCAGTCCACCAGTACTTGCAAGCCCTTTTCCTGCAAGATTCAGTGCAGTTCCATGATCGACGCTTGTCCTGACAACTGGTAATCCAAGTGTGATATTTACTGAATCTCCAAATCCTTGGTACTTCACTACTGGAAGCCCCTGATCATGATACATCGCGATGTTGCAGTCCGCTCGGCCCCGTATTGCAGGGGTGAACGCTGTATCAGCGGGAAGGGGCCCTTCTAGATAAATATCGGGATGGCGCTTTCGTAACACTTCGAGGGCGGGACGAATCACCTCAATCTCTTCGTGACCAAGATGTCCATCCTCACCAGCATGGGGGTTAAGACCAAGAACGTGGAAGCGTGGACGAGGAATTTGAAAAACCTGCTGGAAGGCCTCAATCACAATTGTAATTACAGCCTCGATACGCTCTTTGGTAATTACTTTTGCTATCTCCGAAAAGGGGAGGTGAGTGGTTACGAGGGCGACTCGAATTTCAGTGGATGCTAACATCATTACCACTTCAGACAGACCAAAAAAGTCTCTTAAAAATTCAGTGTGCCCCGTGAATAAGGGAAAGCCCCCGTCTCGAATTGTTGCTTTGTTCACGGGTCCAGTTACGAGCGCACGAAATCGTCCAGCTTCTATTCCGTGCAAAGCATATTCGAGTGATTGTAAACAATACTCAGCATTGATCGGATCTGAAATTCCCGGGAGGTTGGTTGGGTTGGCAGACGTAACCGGGGCAACATAGATTACCCCTTGTGTGCGGTCTGGATTAAAATCATCGGCGTCCATAATACTAACAGGAAGGCCCAGGATATCTGCTCGTCTTTTTATGATTTCGGGGTCCGCGATCACGATTCCATCTAGTTCTCCGTCAATGGCTGCCTGTAAGCAAAGATCTGGACCGATACCTCCAGGATCACCCGGTGTGATTGCAAGCGTAGTCATGGCTTAAGTTCTACAAATGCATCTGCCCGAACCTGGCGTAACCACGTTTCAAGCTCTTGCGAGAACTTGCGTTCAATAAGAATTCTCCGTGCACGATTTTTCATTTGTTCTTCCGAAATATCCAATTCTCGCGTTTCTAGTACTTCAATCAAGTGAAAACCAAATCTGCTATGGCTGACATCACTTATCTTATTTAACGGAAGATTTGTCATTACGTTAGCAAACCCTGGGACCAATTGATCGGCTCTGACCCAACCTAGATCACCACCTTTGGCAGCACTTAATGGGTCGTTAGAGAAACGTCTCGCTAATGCAGCAAAATCAGAACCACCCTCAATCTCTCGTAGGACATTGGTAGCAATTTCTTTGGCCCTCGCCGGTGAGCGAATCGTATCAGGCTTTATCAAAATATGACGTGCTTTGTACTCCGTTATGACCACAGCCTGATCACCTCGACGATCACGAACAGCAATCAAGTGAAAGCCACCGGGGGAGCGAACCGGTCCAATCAATGTGTTCTTCGTCGCCTCTAACAGTGGTTTTGCAAATATGGGATTCAGCTCCAAGGTACTCCTCCAACCGAGTTGCCCACCTTGCCTGGCCTCTGGAGCATCCGAGTAGCGAATCGCCATCTGAGCAAATGGTGCGCCCTTCAGTAACGCATCGCGAATTTGGAGAGCTTTTTTTTCAGCTTGGTTGATTGCTTCTGAGCTCGGAATATTAGGCAATCCAACAACGATTTGACTTAAAAGGAGTTCAGGTGCCGTACTGATTTGACCACCCGTAGTCTTTAAAAAACGTTCTAGCTCTGATTTGCTTATGCGGATGCGCCTTCGAACTTCACGATCACGGATAGCGTCGATTAGTAATCCTCTACGAATCTGTTCACGAAAGGCCTTAAAACTTTTTCCTTCTGATTCAATGATATTTTTGAGTCCTAGTATGTCGGTCTCGCGACTCTTCGCAGCTTGAAGTAGCGATTCATTTAACCGCGCGTCGTCGATTTCGAGTCCTTGGCGTTTAGCTATTTCAATTTGCGCTTGTTCCAGAATGAGGCGTTCCAGAACTTGTTCGCGTAAATTAGCGTTAATATCAATAGTATTGCCTCTTGCTTCTGCGCGCGTTTTAAGATCCTGCAGATGGGTTTCGACATCACTAGCGAGAACCACTCCTGAATCAACGACTGCAATTATCTTATCGATTACTCGTGCGTCGATTGTCTCGATCAAGCCACTGAAAATTAGACCAGATAACGCAAATTTAAAGCCGAGCTTCAGAGAAGTCATAACCTTCCAACAAACTATCCATAATTGAAGATACTCTACGCCCGAGAACACCAAGACCTTTCAGTTCAAATTGTAATTTGACATAGTTACCGCCATCACCTGAGGTCACTCGATCACGCTCATAAGCATGGATCATCGCTGCACGCCAGCAACAGCTCGCGTACTCTGCACCAACAACTTGGTTGATCCGTTCCTCTGCACTTGGATCCCACTGAACCCCAGTAAGGAGCCGCCATTTTTGACTAATCTGACTTGATAAATACAAATCTGTACGACGCACGGCTTCATTCTCCCAGACAGTCCGCTGTGTGAGATAGTTAGTAGCAGACGTTTTATATTTTATCTCGTTCGTCCCCCTATCCATAGTTTCGCCATCAGCTACAGATGTAAAACGGAAATTCCAGTCGAAGGATTTATTAGGGCTTACTGTCGATTCGAGGACCAATGGTCCCTGATCTGAGGTCTCTGGTGTGCTGGATAAGGTAACTCCTCGATCTTGAAAGAAAAAGGTTCTACCAGCGGTTATTCGGTAGGTTTCGATTCCCTCGGGGTTGATACCACGTGACGTGAGAGCAATTGCAAGTTCGCGCGTATCACCAACGAAATCACCACCAGAAACGGGATTATCTAAAAACATTTGACTTATTGTGACTGTATCATTCGTGATATCCGGTGTGTCGAATTTGATCACTGTGGGCTCTTTATTCGGCTCACGGATTATCATCTTTGCCCTCGGAATGATTTCATGGATAAATCCGTTTTTGCTCGATTTATCGAAATACAAATTACCCTCTAGAGACGCTCCGTAAGCGAAATAAGAGTTGTCTTGAGTTGTTGGCCCTGTGGTCGCTTCAGACAACCTCGTAAAACCAAGAACTGCCGGAGTGAGTGATCCAAAATCCATTGATATTGGGTACTCCGCGTTCATATCGGACGACAGCCGACGACCCTCTGATGGATCCGTATCTAACAAACCTGTTGTATTGCGCGTAAATTCAGTCGCATCACCCTCGGCAAATATATTCCAGTCATCGCCGTAATGTGCCCATGATCCAATCAACTGTGGCTGACGAGCAAATTTTACAGAGGATCCAGCAACAGTTGGATCGATTACGTCAACACGATCGACAATCCATCCAGTACTCCATTTATGGTTGCGAACAGTCGCACCAATCGAGGATGTCAGTTGTCGTTTACTGGAAAGATCGGCGAAGTTATCGAGATCGTCCTGATAGGTTCCGTCAGAGGCTTCCTCATATGTCATATTCCAAATGAGGGCTCTTGAGGTGTCGCTTGAAAACGTCAGTTTAGAAATATGTCGATCTGTTCCAGTTATCTTGTCATCGTTAAGTTGTTCGGTCTTTAATTCAAAAAGACTGAAATCTTTTAACAAGTACCGCCCGTGCAGTCCGAGCACGGTACCGCGCGCCGTTGTGAATCTTGGTCGTATAAAAAAATCATAGTTTTCCGCCAAGTTCCAATAAAAAGGCGTAACGATCGATGTACCCGACGTTGAACCTATTGAGAAGTTAGGAACCAAAAAGCCGGTGAGTCGCCTATTATCGAGTGGAAACCCGAGTAATGGTGTGTACAACACAGGAATCTCTTGAATACGGATGATTACATCATCCGCCCAACCACGACCTGATGACTGGTTTAGATACACGTGATCAGCTTGAAGATCCCAAGTATTCACATCGGGTGCGCAGAAAGTAATATTTCCACTGATTATACGAACGTCGCCATTCGGTGCGCCAATCAGTTGTTCTGACTCACCGCGGAGCTTATTTTTGTGGGTAACGAAGGATGAATTTTTTAAGGTGAATGCGTTGGTTCGCAGATTCACCGACGCTGCGTCGCCGATAAATAACGAATTGGGTCGGCGGATCTTCACGTTACGTTCAGCGTCGCCATCACCCGTTGAGTTCAGAAAAGAAACACGGTCGGCTTGGAGTTCAAAACCGTTGCCAGTTATATACGTGTTGCCAGTTAAAATAATTCGGTCATTACCGTCATATTCCGTATTTTCCGCCCTAGCATTGATATCGTCTTCCGATGACTCTTCTATTAATAATGGAGGACTGTAATATCCTTGACATAGGTATCTACCTGACGTGTCACTAACCCAGTCAATTGATGCTGCAGTTTGTTCGGAGGCATGTCCGAGACCTACGCTTAATAACACCAGACTAAGAACGAAAGAACGCAGAATTATTAGCTGATTCATAGATTCACTTTCAAAACTCAAACCAGATCATAGAGGAGTCAGCCACGTGTTGCCTAGGCCTAAAGGTGCTTGGACGTATAAACAATGCTATGTTTTTGCACTTTTCAGAAATTGGACTCAAGAGTATGCAGGCATTCCTTTTTGATTTTGACGGTACTTTGGTAGATAGCGCACCTGATTTAACCCGAGCGTTAGATTTTGCATTGGCACGTGCTGGACTTCCAGGTGTAGGTCTTGAGCTTGGAACAAAAATGGTCGGTCAGGGCGCGGGGAAACTGGTTGCGCAGGCTTTATGCCATGTGACACAGGACAAAGATATAACGATGGAAGACCCATTTTGCCACCTACTTTTGTCGGTCTTTCTGGAAGAATATGAGGCTGTGTGCACAGAGACGTCAAAGCTTTATCCGGGCGCAATCGAGGTCATAACAACCTTAAAGGATCAAGGTAAGCAGATTGGATTAGTCACCAACAAACCCAGACGGTTTGTTGATCTAATGTTGCCTGTATTTAATCTTAACAATCTATTCGACAGCATAGTCGCTGGTGACGATTTGCTAACGAAAAAGCCGGATCCTGATATGGTATACAAAGCGTTAGCAGATATAGACATTGCGCCGACGGCAGCGTGCCTTGTTGGGGACAGTAGAGCTGATCTCGGCGCGGCTCAGGCTGCAGGCGTTGCGTCGATCCTAGTGAGTTTTGGATATGCTGGAGATCTAAAAGTACACGATTGCGGAGCAGATCGTGTGATCAATCATTTAATGGAACTGGTTATTGATGACGCCTGAACAATTCCAACGGTATCAGAAACTAGACCTGATTCGTATTCCCGTAGCTGTAAAGCGACTTGCGGATATGGAGACCCCACTATCATGCTATCTGAAACTGGCCAATAGGCCATGGTCGTATTTATTGGAATCTGTTACTGGTGGTGAAACTTGGGGTCGCTATTCTTGTATTGGTTTGTCGTGTCGCGAGCGAATCGAAGTAATCGGCGCACGGATTACCCGTTTTGAACGTGATGATGTTGTTGAAATTATTGAGGTTGACGACCCACTTTCGTGGATCTCAGATTATCAGGTACGGTTGGGTGAGACCCCTCCGTGGGTAATCGAAGAATTGGATCTGCCAAAGTTTACAGGTGGTCTCGTCGGGTACTTCGGATATGACACGATTCAGTACGTGGAACCACGTGTTGCAAAATCGCTCCCCGAAAATGACCCCGTTGGATCTGCTGATATTTTGTTGATGCGTTCTGATGATGTAGTTGTTTTTGACAATTTGTCGGGGATGCTGACTTTAATTACACATGCGAATCCCCAAAAAGTTGGTGCGTTAGAGGCGGCATTTGAGCGCCTCGACGACATGCTAGACGACTTGGCGTTAGCCATGGATTCGTCTGCATTTTATCCATCAGAGCATAAATTAATTACGGAAGCTGATTATCGGTACAGTCTCGAGAAAGAGATATTTGAAGATGCAGTTAATGAGGTCAAGGAGTATATCCAAGCCGGCGATGTGATGCAGACGGTATTGAGTCAGCGGATCACAGTGCCCTACGTGGAGAGTCCTCTATCTTTGTATCGTGCACTTCGGGTCTTAAATCCGTCACCATATATGTATTTCTTGAACCTAGATGATACGCATATCGTTGGGTCATCCCCAGAGATTCTCGCCCGGCTCGAGGATGGGAAGGTCTCGGTCCGACCGATAGCTGGCACACGTCCACGCGGAAGCACATATGACGAAGATATTGCTCTTGAACAGGATCTATTGGCCGATCCAAAAGAAATCTCAGAACATTTGATGTTGATTGACTTGGGACGTAACGACGTAGGTCGAGTTGCTGAAATCGGTTCCGTTGAACTAACCGAAAATATGCTCGTAGAGCGATACTCTCATGTGATGCATATCGTTAGTCACGTCGAGGGTAATGCTCGACAAGAAATAAGCGCGTTGGATGTGTTGAGGGCATGTTTACCCGCTGGGACCCTTTCTGGTGCACCGAAAGTTCGCGCAATGGAGTTAATTAATCAGTTTGAACCTGTTCGACGAGGTATATACGGTGGAGCTGTCGGTTACCTTGGTTGGTCAGGCAACATGGATACTGCCATAGCAATCCGAACTGCCATCATTAAAGATGGCGTGATGCATATTCAGGCAGGTGCTGGAATTGTCGCTGATTCTATTCCGCAATCGGAATGGATCGAAACGTTGAATAAGGGACGTGCTGTTATTCGAGCTGCAAATGCCGCTTTGGTCGGATTTAAAGATCTCATGGGTCCGTTGATGCGAGATTGAACGATGTTATTAATGATCGATAATTATGATAGTTTCACCTATAACCTTGTGCAGTACTTTGGCGAATTAGGGAAAACCGTAACAACGATTCGCAATGATCAAGCGACACTCGATGAGTTGATTGAACTGAAACCTGACCATGTAGTCGTAAGTCCAGGCCCATGTGATCCCGATCAGGCCGGAATAAGTTTAAAAGCCGTCGAATACTTTGCTGGAAAAGTACCGCTATTGGGAGTGTGTCTCGGACATCAAGCAATTGGTCAAGCTTTCGGCGGAAAAATTGTACGCGCTCAAAAAGTAATGCATGGCAAAACTAGCGAGATTCACCATGATGGACAAAAATTGTATTTGGGTCTTGATCAGCCCTTAGTTCAAACGCGGTATCACTCGCTTGTTATCGATGTTACGACCATGCCTGCGTGTTTAGAAGTCACAGCATGGAGTCGTGATGATCTTGGTGCATCTGAGGCGATCATGGGTATTAGACACAGAAAGTTGACCGTAGAGGGTGTTCAGTTCCATCCCGAATCGATCGCTAGTCAACAAGGTCATGAGTTGTTGCGAAATTTTTTGACTCTTATCGGAGGTAAGTGGTCATGACTATTCAAGAGGCGATTGCAGCTGTGTGCTCGAGGCAAAATCTGTACGCCGAAGAAATGATAACTGTCATGCGTACGATAATGACTGGCGAGGCAACGGATGCGCAGATAGGAGCATTTTTGACGGGGCTGCGCATGAAAGGAGAGACTATCGATGAAATTGTTGGAGCGGCGAGTGTTATGCGTGAACTCTCTCAGAAAGTGCATGTCTCTGAAGATTTTTTGGTCGATACCTGTGGGACGGGGGGTGATGGCGCCAACATCTTTAATGTTTCAACCGCGTCTGCCTTCGTGGTTGCCGCAGCTGGTGGCCGGGTTGCAAAACATGGTAATCGGTCTGTCTCATCAAAGTCAGGCTCAGCGGATGTGTTGGAGGTTTCGGGTGTCTGCTTAGATTTGGATGTGAATCAAGTAGCAAATTGTATTGAGACCCTAGGCGTCGGTTTCATGTTTGCACCAGCGCATCACTCGGCGATGCGTTACGCAATAGGACCAAGAAAAGAGTTGGGAATGCGGACCATCTTTAATGTACTTGGACCGCTGACAAATCCTGCGAGTGCTCCTAATCAAGTATTGGGCGTTTTTGATGAAACTCTTTTGACGCCGTTGGCTGAAGTTTTGCATCGCTTGGGTTCAAGACACGTGCTGGTTGTTTGCTCTGAAGATGGTTTAGATGAACTGAGTGTGTCGGCTGCGAGTCGAGTAGCTGAACTGAAAGATGGTCGAATTCGTGAGTACCGTATCAAGCCACAAGATTTTAATTTAGATCAAAGTGATCGTGATGATTTGATCGTTGAGAATCCCGAAGAATCTCTCGAAATGATCAAGATAGCGTTAACAGCTGGCGATCATCCTGCGTCTGATATTGTTGCCTTAAACGCGGGGGCTGCCATTTACGTTGCAGGTTGCGCTCACTCGATTCAAGACGGTGTTGAGGCCGCTTGGGATGTTATGGAATCCGGTGAGGCGATGCATAAGCTGGAAGCACTAGCTAATCTCACACAAATACTCGAAGGCTAATAATTAATGGGTTACTCAGCAACAATCTTAGATCGGATTATTGCAAGAAAACGCGCAGAGGTGGCCGATCGAAAAGCTGATTGTCCGGTTGAAGTGTTAAAAGCATTAATCGCGAAGCAAGATCTGCCTCGAGGATTCTCCGATACCTTAGTGTCTCAGGTGGAGTCCAAGAGATCTGCAGTCATTGCTGAAATAAAGAGGGCGTCACCTTCGAAGGGAGTGCTGCGGTCTGATTTTCAACCGGCCTTGCATGCGAGTCAGTACGAAACGGCGGGCGCGACATGCTTATCGGTAATCACAGATCAGGATTTTTTCCAAGGATCTGACGCAGATCTTAAAGCCGCTCGTGAAGCGTGTGCTTTGCCCGTGATCCGAAAGGATTTTATGATTGATCCTTATCAAATTATTGAATCGCGAGCGTTGGGTGCTGATTGTATTTTATTGATTGTATCCGCTTTGAATGAGTCCAGATTAGAAGAACTTTACGAGACTGCGCGATCGGTTTCGCTTGATGTGTTGATTGAAGTCCATGATGAAAGAGAACTGCATCGTGCACTTGATCTTGATAGTCGATTAATTGGAATTAATAACCGCAACCTGCATACATTTGAGACAAAGCTTGAGGTCACGCTCGATTTATTAGATCAAATTCCCGATGATCGAATCTTGATTACGGAGTCCGGTATTTTGCAGACCAAGGATGTTGAGCGAATGCATGCATACGGGGTCTATGGATTCTTGGTTGGCGAGGCTTTCATGCGTCAACCGGATCCCGGGGAAGCATTGATAGGTTTGTTTCAGGATCTTGCTTGATGTCCTGGCTGATTTGCCTTGCTCTTCTTATTCTGGCGGCGTTAGGTTGTTATACTTGGTTTCTGATTAAGAAGCTGAAGACAATAGAGAAGAAGCGCGAACAATCAAAACGAGATGCGCTCCTAGGGATTCAGATTCTGATTAATTCCTATTTGAATGAGCAGGTAGATCGATCCGAGTGCCTGTTACGTATTCGTGTATTGCTCGATGCACATTATATCGAGTGGTTATCCAAACTGAAGCTTGTCAGATTTGATGAAATTAGCGATGTAATCTTATCGATGCCCTTTGGCGAAGCGCGTAACGAGATCGATGTTTCGATTCGTCGTGAGCAAGATGCAGTAAGACGACAGTTATTACAAATCCATGAAGCTGAGCTCAAATCGGAGCTCGAGTTGTTAAAGGAGTGGTTAGATAAATGAAAGCAAGTATTTCTTGGCATCGGGATGTAAGTTTCGTCGCTGAGAGTGGTTCAGGGCATGCAATGATTATTGATGGTGCGCCCGAGCATGGTGGGCGTAATATTGGGCCGAGGCCGATGGAGCTTATATTGATGGGGCTGGGGAGTTGTGCAAGTTTCGACGTAATCTCAATCTTGAGGAAGCAACGCCAAGAGGTTGCTTCCTGCGAATGCATCCTTGAGGCAGAGCGCGCCGATACCGTTCCAGCTGTCTTTACAAAAATCACAGTAAATTTTCAGATTTCAGGTAATAATCTGAATGAAAGCAGAGTCAAGCGTGCGGTTGCTCTATCTGCTGAAACATATTGTTCGGTTTCCAAGATGCTCGAAGAAGCTGGGGTTGTGCTGAGTCATCGGGTTACCTTTGTCTAGTCGTTACCGGCTGATTTTCAGCATCTAAGCAATCTAATTGGTAGGTTGTTTCTGAAGTTGCGGAAATAACAAAGTAAAAAATCTAAAGTACTAGGATCAAAAGCGCTCGGCTGTTTTAGTCATCAGCTTGGCACCCTCCCACATTAGTCTACGAAGTGGTCGTGGAAGTTTTTTTCCGCCCTGCGCGAGTGCCGTTTGGCCATGTTGGATCTCGTCATCGAGCATTTTCTCGAGCATTTGTCGTGAAGCATGGTCTTTTGTAGGTAGTCGTTTCAGATGCTCTCGCAGGTGATGTGCGACGTTATCTTCTGTTGCGTGGACAAATCCTAGTGATACGTTGTCTGAAATCAGCGCCGCCCCTGCGCCGAGACCGAAAGATGCTGCGTACCATAAAGGATCTAGAATACTTGGTCTGGCCCCAAGCTCGTCGAGGCGGTCCCTACACCAGGATAGGTGATCCAGTTCTTCTTCCGCCGCTTTGACAAGCGCTTGAGAGATCGCTTGATTTGAAGCAAATGCTGCCTGGCCGTTATATAACCCCTGAGCGCAAATTTCACCGGCGTGGTTAACGCGCATAAGGTTTCCCGAAAGCTTTTTTTCATCAGCAGTCAGTGGTTCATCTAATGCACCTTGGGCAGGTGACTGACTCTTCGCTTCTGGTTTAACTCGAGCCACTGTTCTCAAAAAGCCGTCGAAACCATGTATTAATTGATCGACCGTACTCACTGGTGGATTCCTAAATGCATGCCAAAGGATTGTCCTAGATCTCTCACCTCTCGCACCATCCGTTCTGCGTCGTCGAGCCTCAACACATGTGTTGAGGCTAATTCTTCTTGGTTAAGGGTTGCTCGGTTCGCACTATTCTCATCCGTCAGTATCCCAAAGAGAAGCCCATGCGATTCGGCTAATCGTCTGAAACGCTCTCTATCATCTGGATTGTCAAAGTCGCCCGATACTATGACCGGGAAGCCCGTTCGGAGGGTTATCTCAGCGAGCTCAACAAGGTGTCGGTAGGTTTTCGGTATGGTATTTTCTTGATCTCCATAAAGCCTCTGCCGCTCGAGATCGGATTGTAGTCTGATCATACCGAAATCATCGATCAACTGATGGGTTAGCGACTGCCTAATGGTAACGTCAAGGCCAAGGGTGATCAATAGTACTCGGGGTCGGATCATTGTTGCATGTTCGGCCATAGCGGCATAACGTCGATATCTTGCCAGAGGCGAGATGTCTGATTCGGTCGGGAGAATAGGTGCGTTGAGACCCAATAAGCACTCTTTTGCGCGAACCATCGCCCGGTATGCTTGGTAGCCCTGGAAAACCCAGAGTGCATGATAATCGCCGCTTAATTCGAGGTAGCGATTAAAGAGGTGCCACGCAGAAGCGAAATCATGTCGCGCTTCCAGATCAACTGTCAAGAAAGCGATCTCACTAATCACATCAATCCAGCGGAATTCAGATCGGTACTCTATACAATCAAACAAACGGATATCCCCAGACTCCGTCTCCAAGACGTTTCCCAAGTGCAGGTCCCCATGACACTCACGAATCATTCCTAAGTCTTTGCGCTCCGCAAACCGCGGCCACAGACGCTTTAAATACTCATTCGCCCACGCCTCGAGTTGCAATAATTGCGCTAAATCTTTCGCTTCTGCGAGTTGGGATCTGACTTGGTCGAAATTCAGTTGGGCGGGGACATAGAGCGAGTTTGGTTCTCCAAACGGGGTTTCGATTCCAGAAACTGGCGCTTTTGCATGTAGTTCAAAGACTTCCTTACAAAGCTGTTCAAGTCGGAAATGGTTCAGTCCCTCTCGATCGTGTATCTGGTCCAGTGTCTTGGTGGGATCAAACTGTCGCATTTTGACTGCATATTCAATCAGACTCCCGGGACCATTCCCCACTCGAATCCGTTGATCATCTTTATAGATACCAACCACGCCCAAGTAAAGATCTCGGAAACTTCGTTGGTTTAGACTGAACTCGCTATTACAGAGCTGTTCACGTAACTCTAGTGTGCTCGCATCAAGGAAGTATAGGTCGAGTGGCTTTTTGATTTTATAAGCATACTGTCCAGTAAGAATAACCCATGCCAGATCTGACTCGATCACTTCGATCGTTGTCACGTCGTGTGGAAAGCATGATTTGTGGCGCAATGCATTAATCAGCGTCTCGCTCAACTGGTCCTCCCTGTATACTATCCCCATGAATCGATGGTGGCGTTTGTTGCTTAAAATACTCCTAATCCTTCTCGTAGCAGTGGGGATGGTTTTAGTGTATCTCAATGCAAATCTAATACGACAGTTTGAAACGCTGTCTTGGGCGGTCGGAGCAAAAGTTTTTGCAAGACCTCTTGAGCTTTTCCAGGGCGCAATGTTTGCACAGGACCAGGTGCGATTCGAGCTTGACCTTCTGAACTATCAACCAGTCCAAGGATTGCCAGTTCAGGGACAATATCGTATTGATGGTAACTCGCTTTGGATTGGTATGCGTGGCCATAATTATCCAGATGGCAAAGAAC
>PBZS01000007.1 GCA_002730235.1 Gammaproteobacteria bacterium
TCCACCCCAAACGCAAGCAAGCGTAGCGATAGGTTCACTTCGCGACGGTTACGTGGTCATCAACGCTTCACCAGATTTGAGGCAGCAGATCATCGCGACTCCACAGTTGCATCCGAAATCAGATAGTGCAGGTCCTCGAAATACCCCGATTAAGGCGGTAATCGTTACAAATGCCGATGTTGATAATGTTGCAGGGCTACTCAACCTCCGAGAAAAACAAGAATTTCGACTCTATGGCCCCGCAAAAGTTCTTGATATTCTGAAAAATAACAATATTTTTGCTGTACTTGATCCTGAATTCGTTAGTCAGCAATCACTAGAAGCTGACCAAATCATCTCTCCGATTCCAGATCTAACGATTGAACTCTTTAATGTTCCGGGGAAAGCACCACTTTACCTTGAAGATTCTTTGGGCATTGAGTCAGGTGATCTTGGATTCACAAGCGGCATTGAGATTCAAACAACTGATAGTTCCGCATTGATCATATCCAGTTGTGCGCACCTCAACGACGCGCTTAAAGAACGAATCACGAGAGTTGATTACTTGCTTTTTGATGGGACAGTGTTCGACAACGACGAAATGTGTCGTTTGGGTCTAGGCGAAAAAACCGGGAGCAGAATGGGACACCTTGCAATCTCAGATGAGTTTGGCCCTATCAAGGAGTTGGCAAACTACCCACTCAAGCGCAAGATATTTTTCCATATTAATAATTCAAACCCGATCTGGGATAAGACGTCTAACGAGTTCGCATTGATTCAAAAAGCAGGCTGGGAAACAAGCCACGACGGCATGGTTATAAATTTATGAAACGAAAAATGACCCGAACCGAGTTCGAAAAAAACTTAATGGAAATCGGTGCACATCAATATCACAATCGTCACCCCTTTCACCACCGTATGCATACCGGCCAATGCTCTATCGACGAAATTCGTGCCTGGGCCCTAAATCGGTTCTGCTATCAACGAATAATCCCTGAGAAAGATTCGTATGTAATGGCAAAATTGGAGGGCGTCGAAGATCGCCGGGAATGGCGCCAGAGAATCGTTGATCACGATGGAGAAATTGACGATCATCCAGAAGGTGGGTTGCGTCGATGGTTGGCCTTGACCACGCAACTCGGATTCGACAGAGATTATGTTATGTCAATGAACGGGGCGCTTCCGGTTACCAGATTTGCGGCGAATTCATACCTCACATTTGTTCGGGAAAAAACAGCCCTGGAGGCAGTAGCTTCGTCTTTGACTGAATTATTTTCGCCCAACATCATCAGCGAACGAGTCCAAGGAATGCTGGCTCACTACGATTTCATAACCGAGGATAGTCTTCGCTACTTTAGCTACCGAAAATCTCAAGCGAACAGAGATTCTAATTGGGCTCTTGATTATATCGATAGGCAAGCGGGTAGTCGCAGCGAGCAAGAACTCTGCCTCGCTGCTCTTAAATTTAAATGTGACGTATTGTGGTCAATGCTCGATGCAATAGCAGGTGCGTATCAGCTGGGCGGGACAATTCCGCCTGGTTCTTGGGACCCATCGGCAGATGCGGACGTGTTGAGATATTCTGCATGACACCAAGAGTTGTGCCACTAGATTCTATACTAGCATTCGAGCCTGGAATTCGCTTGAAACACGACACCGTTCGTGATCGGTACGTCATTCAGGGACCCGAAGTGCTTATTGAATTAAATGAGACTGGAACTGCGATCATGAAGGAAATCGATGGAACCTCCGACCTCAGCGCAGTCATTGGTCGACTCGCTAAGACTTTTTCAGTGGATCCAGCTACGATTACTGTAGACGTGTCGGAATTTTGCACGGCGTTGTTAATGAAACGAGTACTTACCACGTGAGTAACCCTATTCCCGCTCCGCAAGTGCTTCTTGCCGAAGTCACACATCGATGTCCGCTACAATGCGTTTATTGCTCTAATCCGACAGAACTCATCAAGAAAACAGAAGAAATATCAACTGAAACTTGGGGAAAGGTATTTACTGAAGCTGCTGATTTGGGGGTTCTGCAAGTTAGCATTTCCGGCGGCGAACCAGCAGCCCGCAGAGATCTTACAAGCCTCATAAAAGCAGCACGAGATGCGGATCTTTACGTCAATCTCATTACATCTGGAATTGGCTTTAAACAATCGCGATTAGAAGAAGTTATAGAGGCTGGATGCGAGCATATCCAACTCTCTCTGCAGGATGTTGAGTCCGAGGGCGCTGAACTCATTAGCAATTTAAAAAAGGGGCTAGAAAAAAAACTAGAGTTCGCTTCCTGGGTGCGATCTCATTCTGTTCCTCTGACTATCAACGCTGTAATGCATCGGCTGAATTTAGACCGCTTGCCTCAGACTATTGAAATGGCAATCGAAATGGGTGCCAGGCGACTTGAAATTGCTAATGTGCAATATCACGGATGGGCATCTTTTAATAAAAATACATTAATGCCAACGCAAGAACAATCTGACAGAACAAACCAAATCGTGGCGGAAGCCCGTGAAAAGCACCATGGAAAATTATTAATAGATTATGTCCCGGTAGATCATTACGCAGAGTATCCAAAATCTTGTATGAACGGATGGGGCCAGGTCGCCCTCATTGTTGCTCCAGACGGATATGTTTTGCCATGCCGCAATGCCACAATGTTATCGCATCTTGATTTCGCAAATGTGGTAGACAATTCATTACGGTCAATCTGGTACGAGTCGGAAGCATTCAACGCCTATCGTGGAGACGCGTGGATGCCCGATATTTGTAAATCATGTGATCGAAAAGATATTGATTTTGGTGGTTGCCGCTGTCAGGCCCTTGCACTTCTTGGAGATGCTTCTGCAGCCGACCCAGTATGTTCAAGGGCACATCCTCACAATCTTATCCCGAGAGAGTACGCTAACTCTCTAATAGCGACGGATGCGGCTTCCATGAATTATCGACCAAACGCCTAAGGAAGTTAACTAAACGATTATGTGTTGCCCTTTGCAAGGAATGAAATAGAGGCAGATCAATAGTGGTAACTTGACTTTGAATCAAGCTCATAACCAAGTCAGACGAGTAAAAGATGAATATCCAGAGTACTCAAGAAGTTCGTCTTTTCTACGGTACAAACAGGGAAAACCAAGAGGATGGAAATGAGAAAAGTAATTTTTCTCATGCGATTCACGTCAATAGATCTTACCCAGCACTAACATATTCGATCACACGGAGAATACCTCTGGAGCTATTGTGAAAACCGTGTCCGGGACACTTCTTGTTTTCTTTTACTGTCTCGGCCCGATAACCCTCGATTTGAGAAAATGTATGTGTCGAAATCGTTACCAGGAAAGATATCTTATCGGTAAGGAAATAGAGTGAGGACTACTCTATAATCGGGTGGTTACATCGATAAATGCATAGGGAAGACGCTTACTTATTACTACGCTTTGTTCCCCAAAAGTTCTCCAAAAAAATATCGATACCTAAATAAATTATTGATTTTAAAGGTTCTTAAGAATGGCTCAATTTGTTTACACCATGAATCAAGTCAGCAAAATTGTTCCCCCAAAACGCGAGATTTTAAAAGATATCTCTCTTTCCTTTTTTCCTGGCGCCAAGATTGGTGTTCTGGGTCTCAATGGCTCGGGGAAGTCGACCCTTTTAAAAATCATGGCCGGCACTGACACAGAGATTAATGGCGAAGCGCGCCCGCAGCCGGGCATCAACATTGGTTACCTGCCACAGGAGCCATATCTTGATCCAACACAAACCGTGCGTGATGCGGTCGAAGAAGGGGTTAGTGAGATCAAACAACTGCTGACCCGTTTTGATGAAATATCAGCGGCCTTCGCTGAACCCATGCCTGATGACGAAATGAATAAACTGCTAATGGAGCAAGGCGAGCTTCAAAACCAGATCGACTCGGTAAACGGCTGGGAACTCGATCGGATGCTGGAGCAGGCCGCAGATGCGCTCCGTCTGCCGCCTTGGGACGTTAGTATTGAGCATCTCTCCGGTGGTGAAAAGCGCCGGGTAGCACTCTGTCGCCTATTACTGCAAAAGCCTGATATGTTGCTGCTCGATGAACCAACTAACCACTTAGACGCAGAGTCTGTGGCTTGGCTTGAGCACTTCTTAGTCGATTTTACCGGCACCGTGGTGGCGGTCACACACGATCGCTACTTCTTGGACAATGCAGCCGGATGGATTCTGGAACTTGATCGCGGTCGTGGCATTCCGTTTGAAGGCAACTATTCCACCTGGCTTGATGCTAAAGAAAAACGTCTCGAGCAAGAGCAGAAGACTGAAGATGCTCGTCAGAAGACGATTAAAAGCGAGCTGGAATGGGTTCGGCAAAATGCCAAAGGACGTCAGGCCAAATCCAAGTCTCGTCTCAAGGCCTTTGAAGAGCTACAGAGCCAGGACACTCAAAAGCGCAATGAGACTCAGGAAATCTATATTCCGCCCGGGCCCCGCTTGGGTGATAAGGTCATCGAATTCAGCCATGTCAATAAGGCGTTTGATGACAAGATGCTGATTGACGATTTGAGCTTCTCGATTCCAGCTGGAGCGATTGTCGGTGTCATTGGTGGTAATGGTGCTGGTAAATCCACACTTTTTAAGATGATCACGGAACAAGAAACGTCAGATTCTGGGACCGTGGAATTAGGTGATACCGTGCAGTTAGCCTATGTCGATCAGTCTCGTGACACGCTGGATGGTTCCAAAACGGTCTGGGCCGAAGTCTCTGATGAACAAGACAACATCACCGTAGGTAATTACTCCATTCCAAGTCGGGCCTATTTGGGTCGATTCAATTTCAAAGGTGGTGATCAGCAAAAGTTTGTCAAAGACCTCTCCGGTGGTGAACGGAACCGACTCCACCTCGCAAAAACACTCAAACAGGGTGGTAACGTCCTTCTCCTTGACGAACCCACCAACGATTTAGATGTGGAAACTCTCCGGGCGCTCGAAGAGGCACTTTTGGCATTCCCAGGCACAGTGATGGTGATTTCACACGACCGCTGGTTTCTGGACCGAATCGCTACGCACATTTTGGCATATGAGGGCGATTCGCAGGCAACCTTCTTCGAGGGTAACTACTCTGAGTATGAAGAAGATCGAAAGAAACGATCGGGAGGAGAAATCATTCCTAGTCGTTTGAAATATCGTCGCCTGGCAAATTAATGGCACGCTCATGGCCTTACCTTGTTTTGTTACTACCGCCATTGTTCTGGGCCGGTAATTTCATCGTTGGACGGGCTTTTTCACCCGATCTCGGCGCCATAACCATGTCGTTTTATCGATGGCTACTGGCGCTTTTTTTACTCCTCCCAGTCGCGTTCCATACCGTACGCGTCGAGTTACCAATTATTCTGAAAAATCTACCGATCCTTACCGTATTAGCACTACTCTCAGTGGCGAGCTTCAATGTTTTATTGTACCTCGGTCTCCGGGACACTGAGGCGACCAACGCGCTATTAATCAACTCTTCCATNCCNATCTGGATTGTTCTCTTTGGCGTCATTTTTTATGGNGATTCGCTCACNATACGACGCGGTCTTGGTATTTTTGTCTCACTCGCTGGGGTGAGTTATCTGATTTTTGGTGATTTAGACGATGACTTTCGGATGAATTCGGGAGATATGTGGGTAATCTCCTCATCGGTCGGTTGGGCACTATACTCCCTGACGTTAAGAAAAAGACCAAATGAGCTATCTGGGCTTGGCTTTCTTGCTTACATCGTCTTTTTTGGAGTCTGCCTCAATGGCATCCTGCTGAGCATCAACCCGCTCAATGAACCGCCACTGCCCATGACTTTAGACACGCTTCTTGCCATAGGCTATGTGGCGGTATTTGCATCACTCGGTGCGTATATCTGTTGGAACTATGGCGTCGCTCAACTCGGCGCACAGGTCGCGGGTCAATACATTCACTTGATGCCTCTCTACGGCGTGATCCTGGCCTTTATATTTTTGAGTGAGTCACTCACCTCCAATCACTGGATTGCCGGTTTATTGATTGCAGCCGGTCTAATACTCGCACTGAGGCAACCGAAGCGTGATTTGGCATCCAACCCCAACTGAGCGGCGTGCTCACGCGAGTCTGAAGTGGTCAACTTCTCCAGAAAACGTGTTGCCTCTTTGGGTTGCTGATATAGATTGCGCTCCACCGGGGTGCGTCACACAAACTATCAATCATGCGCTAGCCCATGGAATCTTTGGCTATGGAGAAGAACCCAAAGGTTTCCGCGATACGTGGGTTCAGCATCTCAAAACTCATCACGGATGGATAATTGATCCAGACTGGATTGTACCAATTCCGGGGGTGGTGCCAGGTATGCGTTTCTCGTTGATGGCAAGCCCTCAAGTCCGCCATGTACTGACTCCAACGCCTGCCTATCCATACTTCAAGATAATACCTTCAATTGAAAATCGAGTGGAGCACCTTATCCAATTGAACCCCGTAGGTGAAGTAATGGAGACCTCTATAGAGGTTATTGAGGACAGGCTTAAAGCGATCAAAGAACCGGCAGCAATTCTCTGGTGTAATCCACAAAATCCTGGTGGCACAGTCTACTCCGAGGACTTCATCCGAGGTTTAGTTAAACTAGCTGAAAACTACAACGCTCTGCTCGTTAGTGATGAGATCTGGGCTGACTTGATTTTAGATGAAAAACAACACATCCCTTGTGGTCTCGTGGCCCCAGATGATCAACCCACAATCACATTGATGGCTGCAACCAAAACGTTCAATATTGCCGGATTCGCGTGCGCAATTGCGATCATTCCGGATCACAACACCAAGCAGCGGTTCCTGGCTACGCAGACTGCTATGCCTAACGTCACGCCACTTGCGTATGCCGTGACAGCGTCATGCTTAACAGACGGATGGTCTTGGCACGAAAGTCTGCTGAAAGCTCTACGAAGTAACCGACAGATAGTTATGGACTGGGCTGTTTGTCATCCAGAAATGACAGTACTAACAGGACATTCGACATTTCTCGCTTGGATCGAATCACATGGTTGCACCGGTCTATTCGAACGGTTCTTGGGTCACGGTGTCCGACTATCCCCGGGAGCACCATTCGGATCAGAAACCGCTGTCCGCTTAAATTTTGGTTGCAGTCCCGCGACCCTGACCGAGGCACTTAATCGCTTAGATAGTGCGTTATGAAAGATCAAGATTCACGAAGAAGGTAGCAGTATGATCGAGAAGCGTAGTTTAGGTAAAACAGGCATCGAGGTTACATCTATTTGTCTTGGTACGATGACTTGGGGCGAACAAAATACCGAATCTGATGCTCATCGACAATTGACTTATGCCTGCGATGAGAGGGGTATTAACTTTGTAGATGCGGCAGAGCTATACCCGATACCCCCAAAAGCTGAGACGCGAGGACGGACCGAACAGTACATTGGCACCTGGCTTAAAAAGCGTGGCCATCGTCATGACTTAATTATCGCTACCAAGGCCTGTGGTCCGGGTGAATGGGTCAAATATTTCCGGGGCGGTCCTCGGCACAATAAACATCATCTGGTGGAGGCGATTGATGCCTCACTCGAGAGGCTTCAGACCGAGTATATCGATCTCTATCAATTGCATTGGCCCGACCGCCAGACAAACTTCTTTGGGCGTCTGGGTTACAGTCATGTGGATGATGCCGACGAGACGCCGATCGACGAGACCTTGACCGCACTCAAGTACTTGGTTGAGAGCGGAAAAGTTCGGGCGATCGGTCTTTCTAACGAGACCCCATGGGGCGTCATGACATTTCTGGAGATTGCTCGTCGAGAGGGACTACCTGTAGTCGCCTCAATTCAAAATCCATACTCGCTATTGAACCGAACATTTGAGATCGGCCTATCTGAGATAGCGCATCGAGAATCTGTTGGCCTGTTAGCGTACTCACCGCTCGCGTTTGGTGTCCTTTCTGGCAAGTATCTAGGTGGGCACCGCCCAGAGGGTGCCAGGCTTACATTATTCGATCGATTTTCTCGCTACTCGAATCCCGAGGCGACGCAAGCTACTGAAGCATACGCTGCGCTCGCAAAACGGCACGACCTAACGCTAACCGCTATGGCGCTCGCATTTGTCACCTCGAGGTCATTCCTGACCTCCAACATTATTGGAGCAACCACGATGGATCAGTTAAAAGAAAATATCGACACACATGGTTTGGTACTGCCTCAAGAAGTATTAGATGGTATTGAGGCTATTCATCTTACTCAACCGAATCCGTCGCCCTGAGAGTACGCTATACGTCTTGTCGCTCCCTTTTGTTACAGGGCAAATCGCGCATGTCTTTGACACCACAGGACCCCTCTTTTGAATATTTTTTCGCCTTTTTTAGATCAAAGCCTCGCGTAAGAAATATAACGGCCGCAGTAGCCAGTATCTGGCGATACCCCGAACTATATTAATAATCGTTTACTCGAGCGCACTCACGTCTACCGTCACCTCTAGCGCGTGCTGACTACCGCCGGTCATCAAGCCTTTCAGTGGCACAACATCACCATAGTCACGACCCCAGGCGAGGGTCACATGACGCTCAGACGGTAAAAGACCATTAGTTGGATCAAAATCAATCCAACCTGTTCCAGGTAAGAAAACGCTCACCCACGCGTGTGACGCATCTGCTCCCATAAGTTTTGGTTGGCCGGGTGAGGGATCGGTCTCTAGGTAACCCGAGACATATCGACAGGCAATACCCTTGCAACGCAGTGCCGCAAGCATCAGATGCGCGAAATCCTGGCAAACACCGCGCTTCTCCGATAAAACGAGACCCACTGGGGTCTCAACATCACTGAAGGTGTGGTCATACACGAATTCGTGGAAGATATACTCATTCAGCGAGTTCGTGGCTTCCAGAAGCCCACAATCCCTCCCGAAGAACTGCTCCGCAAATTGTTCGACCACCTGATTTTTTACAGAGACATATAAACTCGGCCTAAGATAAAGGCGTGCCTTTGCGGGTATCGCTGAAGTATCTGCCCAATCTACATCACGATCCAGATCTACACGAATCGGTCGAACTTCAACCTCAGACTCAGCGACTACGTTAAGCTCTGTGTGCACTTCATCAATTGAAAATTGTGACACCCGATTCCCGAATAAATCCTGGCGTGCATGTACATCTTCAATCATTGGGAGAATGGTCAAACGCGCCCCCAGGACCTGCTGGTTGAGCGTATCACGTGGCAACAAGGTTGCGTGACTGTGGCAAAGGCTCACGGGCTGTCCGTATTTATACCGGTTGCGGTGTCTGACTCTATAGCGCATCAACTCACCTTCACCAACTGTTGCGGTACGTCGGCATGACTGAAATAGGCGAGCGTGATAGCTTCACTCAAACTCGATAAGGTGTCTATCATTTGATCCAATGCGTCAAATAGAGGCTTTTTTGGCAATCCCTGATCTGTCATTAAATCTTCGGTCTGTGCCATTTGCAAATTAGCGTGAATCCGAAACGCTAACTGCTGTAGTTGTGTTTTACGCCCCACCAATTGCTGCACGGGCAACCCATGGACAAGATTCTCAAGGCGAGCCGCTAAGTACCCTATGGCTCGTGGCGTCTCGACGTCCAACAATAGTAAATCCAAAATCGCGGTAGGGTGTAGCCGAGTCCTGTAACGTCGGCGGTAAGTCATCACGGTATCTGTTACCTCGAGCACCAACTCCCAGTGATTTACATCTTGCGGCTTTAATGTCTTGAACGCCTGATTCAGGAGCATCAAGGTCTTACTGGCACGTTCTATGTGGCGTCCAATATCCATGAATCGATTAGCAAATGTGCGGCTCATGGTATCGTTGTTAAGTCCCGAGAAGGTCGCTAACTGCATCAGAATAGAATCAACCTGGTCCAGCAAGCGACCAGCATCGGCATGCTTCATCCAGCCAATACGCTCGATCATTTGTTCAAGATTGACCAACGCGCGCCAAGCGTCGTCGCTCAGATAATCCGGTGTGGCTCGTGCATTGCGCATGATGGCGTTAATCAGTTCGGTCAATCCACCAGGCGCGGTACTTGAAAACATCAATTGATGAATCTCACCTGCGGCATTATCAAAGTCGATTCCGTCAGTCTGAAACTTAGTATCCAGAAGCCAGAGCGCGGCCTTCTGACGTTCTGTTCGCATGTCGATAGCACCCGCCAACACTTCGCGTACCAAGCGAGTCAGACCATCAGCTCTCTCCACATACCGTCCCAACCAGAACATCGCATCAGCAACTCGACTCGGCGTCATGGACTGATCCATAGGACCTAGAGCAGGTACGTCCATCTCAGCAAACATCGATAATTGATTATCAGGCTCCGTACCCATAACCCATAGATCTTTGTAATGCTCCGGGGTATTCGGACGGAGCTGCGCCCAAGAAGCATCATGGTTACAAGCAGCTAGACCACCCGGCATCACGTCTACCTTCAAGTCCTGTGATTGTGCAGTATACATGCGTAATACTGCATGAGACTCCGTGCGCGTGTTTTCTTCAGCTACCGGGACAACCTCAAGATTAATGGCTTGCCATGCGACCCAGCTCGAGGGGTCTGTTTGTATACGAGCCCTCAGCGTGTCGCGTTCTGGGTCAGGTAAGTCGCGAACCACAAATGACTCACTTGCGGGAAATGCAGATGCATGACGCACTAATACATTAGGCCAGAACGCATCAAATTCTTCACGCTCATCCGGATCGCCTAGCCACAATGCCGGTAGGGTTTTCAGTATCAGTTCCTCACCCAAGAGCTTTTGGCAAAGACCCTCGAGGCGTCCCATCCACAATGGTGAATCAATAACAGAGGCGCCGGGTACATTGCCCATCCGAATACCCCCTCGACGGACAGTATTCATTAAACCTGGTGTCCCCTGTCGGCTCAGACCATTCAATTCCAAAGGATCGATGTCTTGATCAGCAACACGCCGCAATACACCAGAAACAGGACGCAGCCCACTCAAAGTTTTCAGCATCAGACGATTATTGCGAACCGTCAGATCGTCCCCCTCCGCCAAAATAAAATCCAGATGGTTGGCTAAAAATGCGTGCTCAAAATAGCTCTCAACCGATTGACCGGGCGTTAGAAGAATCGAGAGATCGTGATCATGACTGTCGGCCCTTAAGAATTGCCTTAACGTTCTAAAAAATCCAGAGAGCCGCTTGACAGACATCCGCCGTAAGAGATATCCCATGACGCGCGATATTATCAACCGACGCTCGAGCACGTAGCCAAGCCCAGCTGGCGCGCGGGTGCTTTGACCCAAAACAAACCACTGTCCTTTGGAATCACGCAACAAGTCATGCGCCAAAAAACTCACCCAAGGGGTCTGCGGATTCAAGCCATGGGCCTCAACGAGATACTCAGGATTCGAGAACAATAGATCGGGAGGTATTGATCCATCAGCAAGTAAATTCCGCTCACCGTAGAGATCGTTTAGGAGTGCTTCAAAGAACCGCATACGCTGAGACAGTCCTCGCGCGAGGTGCTCAAATGTGGACTCGTCCATCAAATAAGGAACGACATCAAGCTGTCCTTGTCGGTTCTGGTGATGCTTCGATGTATGCGCCTGGTAGGTCAGACCATTTTCTTTAAGCCTCCGCTCGACCTCCTCCGACCACCGTGCTTGTTGATTACCCTCGTCATAATCAAGTGCCTCGAACAAGGTCTCCAGGGCATTATCAATTGATTGAGCTAACGTGTTAGGCATGAATATTGATCTATGGCTGTTGAACCCAGAGTTTACCTGCTTGTTTCAACGACCGGTAGTTAAAGAGCTAGCGCACCGAGTCCCTGAGGCTACGCATGAAATCGAGCACTGTGTGAATTCTCGGAATTCGATCCATGGTCGGGTGTGATACCAGAAAAAATTCCCGGCTTAAACAAAGGTCAGGAAATACAGGTAACAAACCGTCCTTATTGTTTAATAAAAAATCATGCAATACCCCAATGCCAAGTCCTGCTTTAACTGCTTCGACCTGTCCTACCGGCGAAGAAATCGCGATATTTGATTGCCAGCCACCCCACACGGTCCTTGCAACATTCAGCCGTTCACTGGGCATAAGATCCTCGACGTAGCCGATCAATCGATGCGCAGGAAGTTCGTCAATACACCCCGGCAGCCTATTTCGCGCCGCATAATCACGACTGGCGTACAGTCCGAGTCGGTAGGTTCCTAAACTTTCGAAATGGAGCTGGGGTTCGGAAGGTTTCCCCACCATTACCGCCACATCAGCCTCGCGACGCGATAAAGAGAAGCCTGGTGTCTGTGAAACAATTTCAAGTTTCAAGTCTGGGTGCGCTGAAGCCAATGTATCTAACCGGGGGGTCAAGACTTTCAATGCAAAGCCTTCAGGTGCCGCGATCCTAACGGTGCCAGACACCGATCGACCTGTCTGTTCAAAAATCGAACTAGCCGCCTCAATTTCAGCCTCGGCCCGCTCCAAATATTCTACTAATCGACTTCCCTCGTTCGTCAGCTGCATCCCCTTGCTATGTCGCTCTAGTAGTGTCGAACCCAGGCGGGTTTGCAGTTGATTGAGGTGACGTGACAGCGTCATGACTGACACTCCCAGGGACTCGGCTGCCTTACCAAGTTGCCCTACCCTAGCGATAGAAAGCAAGTACCTTGCGTCTTCCCAATTGATTTGCCGATGTTTCATATTCGTATGATAAAACATATTTGATATATCATAAAACGATTATTTACTATTGAAATATCATTTTTGAGGCTATTTAATACTAAAAAATTTATTTTGCGGGGAACACTATGACGACGTTAGGTAACTTTATTGATGGGAGGCGGGTGGCATCTAACTCCGGCCGTAAAGCCGTCGTGTTCGACCCGGCCACCGGCGGTAAACGCCTCGAGGTCGCGCTATCGTCTGCAGATGAAACCCGTGCAGCAATTACCAACGCATCTGAGGCATTTGTGTCTTGGAGTAAAGTTACGCCACTCAGTCGCGCACGCGTTATGTTTAAGTTCAAAGAGTTGGTAGAAAAACATTCCGATGAATTAGCGGAACTCATCACATCAGAACATGGCAAGGTATTTTCCGACGCCAAAGGCGAAGTGACACGTGGTCTCGAAGTAGTCGAGTTCGCTTGCGGGATTCCGCATTTGCTTAAGGGCGAGCACAGCCTTAACGTAGGCCGAGATGTCGATAGCTACAGTCAAATGATGCCGATGGGAGTATGCGCTGGGATCAGCCCGTTTAATTTCCCGGCGATGGTCCCGATGTGGATGTTTCCAGTAGCTATTGCCTGCGGCAATACTTTCGTAATGAAACCATCTGAGAAAGATCCATCAACACCGATTCGTTTGGCGGAGCTTTTAAAAGAAGCGGGACTTCCCGATGGTGTCTTCAACGTCGTGAATGGTGACAAAGAGTCGGTCGACGTATTACTAACAGACTGCCGCATTCAGGCAGTAAGTTTTGTCGGGTCGACACCCATTGCCGAGTACATTTATTCAACGGCAAGCGCCCATGGTAAGAGAGTACAGGCATTGGGGGGTGCGAAGAACCACATGGTGATCATGCCAGACGCGGACCCCAGTCAGGTCGTTAGTTCGCTTATGGGTGCTGCCTATGGTTCTGCTGGCGAGCGCTGTATGGCTATTTCAGTTGCGGTCTGTGTGGGCGAGGCGGTGGCCAACAAGCTAGTGAACGATCTCGCTACAGAGATTAGTATGATGAAAGTGGGTGCTGGCATGAACGCTGAAGAGCCCAATATGGGGCCGCTGGTGACCCGGGAACATGCAGATAAAGTTCTGGGCTACATCAACCAGGGTATTTCTGAAGGCGCAAGCCTTGTAGTCGATGGCCGAGATTTTGTCGTAGCTGGGAATGAAAACGGCTATTTCGTAGGTCCGACACTATTTGACAACGTAAAGCCAGGAATGCGCATCTACGAAGAAGAGATCTTCGGTCCGGTTTTGTCTATTGTTCGCGTTGCTAACTACGAAGAGGCTGTGAGACTTGTTAATGCCCATGAGTATGGTAACGGAACCGCTATTTTTACTCGCGACGGAGACACCGCTCGTCAATATGCCGCGACGGTCCAGGTCGGCATGATTGGCGTCAACGTGCCGATCCCCGTTCCCATGGCTTTTCATAGTTTTGGTGGCTGGAAGCGGAGCCTTTTCGGTCCGCTGCACATGCATGGCTCGGATGGAGTGAGGTTTTATACCCGGATGAAAACGATCACCGCGCGCTGGCCAACTGGTCTTCGAGCAGGTGCAGATTTTTCGATGCCTACCATGAATTGACTTTCTTGTAGCGGCCGAGAGGCCGCTTTCATGGAGTCCGACTGAAGTCTGTGGACAAAAGCCGTTATTTATTAGCCTGCGCGTTAGCCAAAAAGAACCAAGTCTCCAAGACTGTATCGGGATTAAGGGAGATAGAGTCTATACCCTGCTCCATCAACCAAAATGCGAGATCTGGGTGATCCGATGGGCCCTGGCCACAAATACCGACGTACTTGCCTACCTTGTTGCAGGCCGCGATCGCGCGGGCCAGAAGGAACTTTACCGCCGGGTCTCGCTCATCAAAGGCGTTTGCAATGATTCCAGAGTCACGGTCGAGGCCCAGTGTTAACTGGGTCAAATCATTTGAACCGATTGAGAATCCATCGAAGTACTCAAGAAATTCATCTGCCAATACGGCGTTGGACGGTAACTCACACATCATAATAATCTCCAACCCATTCTCTCCGCGCTCGAGACCGTTTGCCTTCAATAATTCGATTACGGCCGCCGCTTCTTCAAGGGTCCTAACAAACGGCACCATTATGGCGACGTTTGTTAGCCCCATCTCATCACGCACCTTTTTCAACGCACGACATTCAAACTCAAAACATGGTCGAAAGGACTCAGAGACATAGCGAGAGGTACCACGGAAGCCGAGCATTGGATTCTCCTCTTCGGGCTCGTATAGAGGTCCGCCAATAAGATTTCGATATTCGTTGGATTTGAAATCCGACAAACGAACAATCACACGCTCGGGCGAAAAAGATGCCCCAAGCGTAGCTATACCCTCAGCTAATTTCTCAACATAGAAGTCTGTCGGACTAGCATAACCTCCAATCCGCTCAGCGATTTCTTCCTTCAGCTCTGAAGGTAATGAATCAAAATCCATCAACGCACGCGGATGTACTCCGATCATTCGGTTAATAATGAATTCCAGTCTCGCCAAACCAATACCCGCGTGCGGTAAACGTTGGAAGTCAAACGCTCGATCTGGGTTACCCACATTCATCATGATCTTAAACGGGAGCTCAGGCATCGCGTCCACACTCGTCACACGATGGTCAAAGTCCAGCATACCCGCATAAATTTTACCTGTATCGCCCTCTGCGCAACTAACTGTCACCTCGGACCCAGTGGACAGCAGCTCAGTCGCGTCACCGCAACCAACGACTGCAGGGATTCCCAATTCACGGGCGATGATTGCTGCGTGGCAAGTGCGGCCTCCTCGATTTGTCACGATGGCAGAGGCGCGCTTCATCACAGGCTCCCAGTCCGGATCTGTCATGTCCGTGACCAAAACATCACCAGGTCGCACTTCGTCCATTTTCGAAATGTTCTTCACCAAACGGACGGGGCCTTGACCTATCTTTTGGCCAATGGCTCGGCCCTCCGCTAGGACGTTACTCTTGCGTTTTAAAACAAATCGTTCCATCTGACGTCCGTCTTGCTGGCTTTGCACTGTTTCAGGACGGGCCTGAACGATGTAGAGCTGGTCATCTTCACCATCGCGGGCCCACTCGATATCCATTGGTCGACCGTAGTGCTTCTCTATTGTTAATGCCTGCCGGGCTAGCGACTCAACCTCAGCATTAGTCACGCTGAACTGTCGGCACTGCGCCGGTTCAACCTCTACCGTTTGGACCGAGCTACCCGGCCTCGACGAATCTGCGTACACCATTTTGATCAATTTCGAGCCGCGTGTCCGACGAAGCACTGCCGGGCGTCCAGATTCTAGCGTTGGCTTATGGACATAAAATTCGTCAGGGTTCACGGCACCCTGAACAACGGTCTCGCCTAAACCGTATGCCGCGGTTATAAATACGACGTCGCGGAAACCGCTCTCGGTGTCCATGGTAAACATGACACCAGCAGCACCAGTTTCTGAACGAACCATGCGCTGAATACCTGCAGACAATGCGACCAATTCGTGTGCAAAGCCCTGATGCACACGGTAAGAAATCGCTCGATCGTTGAATAAGGAAGCGAACACCTCCTTTATTGCACGTCTGACATTCTCAATTCCCGAAATATTGAGGAATGTTTCCTGTTGTCCAGCAAATGAGGCATCTGGGAGATCTTCGGCTGTGGCTGATGACCGAACTGCAACTTTCATGTCAGCATGGGAGGCTGTCATGGAAGAAAACGCGAGCTCAATCGCCTGATCGAGTTCCGGCTGGAAAGGGGTGTCAATGATCCATGACCGAATTTCCGCACCGGTTTTGGCCAGCGCGTTTACATCGCCTACGTCCAATACGGCCAGCGCCTCATTGATGCGATCTGCCAGCTTATCGTGGGCCAAAAATTCCCGATAAGCATAGGCAGTTGTAGCAAATCCATTTGGCACACTCACTCCGGCCCCGGCCAGATTCGAAATCATTTCGCCAAGTGACGCGTTTTTTCCACCCACCCGATCAACATCATTCATGCCGAGCTCATTAAACCAAAGGATGTAATCGTCCAATAGTTATCCCCTTTCAACTTGTGTCTCAGAAACCGCTGACGCAGACTAATTGAATTCGCATGCTTTGACTGCATCAAAAAGTTTTAGTCGGCTCCCCGTTGGAGATTAGTATAAATGAATTGGATCCAAATATGACGTCAGAAAATCGTCCAGTATTCTTTATTTCCGATGGCACTGGTCTGACCGCCGAGGGCTTGGGTCAGGCTCTGCTCAGCCAATTCGATACGATACCGTTTGAAAAGACGACATTGCCTTACATTGACAGCGTCGAGAAAGCGAAAAAAGTGGTCGCAGAGATCAATGCAGCTGGTATCGAATGCGGAACGACGCCCATCGTTTTTGACACCATCGTTAATCAGGAAGTCCGCGATGTGCTCGCCAATTGCGATGGATTTTTGGTCGACATATTCCAAACGTTCCTAAAGCCACTCGAGCGGGAATTAGGCAAAGGATCGAGTTATTCTGTCGGCATGAGTCACGCTGTTGCACCAGATGGTCAATACGCGAGACGCATCGACGCGATTAACTTTGCGCTTGATAACGACGACGGAGCTCGCATCCGTTATTACGATCAGGCCGATTTGATTTTGATCGGGGTTTCACGTTCAGGAAAGACACCTACAAGCCTCTATCTCGCTATGCAGTATGGTCTGAACGTCGCAAACTATCCGTTGACTGAAGATGACCTCGATGACGATCGACTGCCGGATTCCTTGCGGAAGTACAAAACCAAGCTTTTCGGGTTAACAATTGATCCCGAGCGACTTCAAGCGATTCGTGAAATGCGGAGACCAGATTCTCGCTACGCCTCACTCAAACAATGCCAGTATGAAATTAACGAGGTGGAGGCCTTATATCGTCGTCATGCAATTTCATTTTTATCGACCACCGAGCGATCAGTAGAAGAAATCAGTGCCCGTATTCTCCAAGTCACAGGTAAGCGTAGGTCAGTCTCCTAGCGCCGAAAGTGCCGCAAATCAAGCCCAGCACACAGCTCAGCCCTCTGATACGGCAGCGCGTGATCTACACCGGAGACCTCTTGCTAGGACCAATTATCCCTCGAACCGGAAAGCATCTGATGAGGGGAATGTGCTGGACCAGCACTCTTGAACCGACCAGACTCAAAACGTGCGGTACTGCATCATTCAGCGCCTGTGTATCTAAATTCCAGACTGTTTCATTGAACGCTATTAGCGCATAAGCCAAACCTTTGGGACGACTCGCCAACCTCTGAATTGTCATCCGTTCGACTCGTTGATAGGTTGATTGATCAGGTGCGACTAGATCAAGAAATCATGTAACACCAACTGCAGGATCATACCTAATCGAAGGGATACTGCCGCCGCCGCGTACTCAGCTCTAAAGTCGCGCAGCGCATTAATGGATTCTCGTTCCAAAAGTACAGGCACCAGAAATGTAAGGTCCTCAAGCGAGTCACGGTTGTTACGCAAAACAGTAACGATACGAATTCACCGAAGAGGTAACCAACGATCTGACATTATTCAATACCAAAATCGTTACAGAGCCTCGATAGATCGTCAGCAACAAGATCGACAGTGATAGGCTGGTCCTCAGAATATGAAGCATGCTATCTACCCATGGCACGAAGGTCTGGACAGATGATGCGTCGATAAGACCTAAAAGAAGAAAGCATGGGGTACCAGGTTTCCTCGGAGGCGACATCAACCTCATGGAGGAGTAACAGATCTCCGTGGCCACCCCAATTTTTCTATACGGACCGCTAGTCGATACCTATCAATCCCAAGAAAACGTAATTCAATGGACTCTCTAGTCATCAAAGTACTGGAATTTCGATCGACTCAAAGATTTTTTTTGCCTCCCCTCGACCTTGACTTTCGAGAAACATACCAATTACCTCACGGGATAAATGAGGCGCAAATAAATTCACAAAACGATACATGTAGCCCCTGAGAAATGTGCCGCGACGAAACGCTATTGAAGTGATACTTGATTTGAATAAATGACTCGCATCAATCGTAACAAGATCTCTATCGGTCTGCGGATCATGGGCCATATCAGCCACAATCCCGACCCCTAACCCCAGCCTTACATAAGTTTTAATCACATCAGCATCGGCTGCCGTGAACACAACCTTTGGCGTCAATCCTTCTTGTTCAAATGCTTCGTCCAGTCTCCACCGACCAGTAAAACCAAACACATAAGTGACGATTGGGTACTTTGCGAGTTCAGACAATGAGAGTGGCCGACCAACTTGGGTGAGTGGATGATTCTTAGGCACAATAACCGCCCGATTCCATCGATAACATGGCATCAGCAAAAGATTAGAAAAATGCTCCAAGCCTTCGGTTGCAATAGCGAAGTCAACATTCCCACTAGCGGCCATTTCTGCTATTTGAGTCGGTGTACCTTGTTGCATTTGTAATGATACATCTGGGTAGTCACGCATAAATTCGTTGATCGTTGGAGGTAACACATAGCGTGCCTGCGTATGTGTGGTTGCNATCGAGAGNACNCCTTTNGCCTCATCAGCGAACTCTTGTGAAATCTGTTTAATGGNATCTACCTTNTNCAAGATTTCACTCGCCATACGGAGANCCTCTTCGCCGGCCGNCGTAATCGAGACTAANTGTTTTCCGTTCCGCGCGAANACCTCTATTCCGAGTTCGTCTTCGAGCAATCGGATCTGTTTTGAAATACCTGGCTGGGACGTAAACAAGCTTTGTGCTGTGGTCGTAATGTTCAGTTCGTGTTTAGCGACTTCACAGATATATCGAAGTTGTTGCAATTTCATCTTTTTAAACTTTACTTAGCTTACGCAATAAAAATAGTCCGAATTTATATAATAGGTATATACTAAAAACTCTTTTTTTAATAACTAATTTTGTAGCCTGGGTCTAATTTTTAGGACGAATATGCGTTCCAAACGCCGGTATTGAAATCTCGAGCGAGCTTCGCGTCTCAAGCTCTTTTATTTCTTAGCCTCTCTGGCTCCATTGTGATGCGCATGTAGCCGCTGGCCGTCGTTACCATAACTACCCAGTTGAATGAATTGAGACTCTGCAATTGGTATGGATACCCGAGGGCTCAACTCAGCCTCGGTCACTAATTCCTGAATTCGAGACGCATCAATGTTTAGAGCATTATCGCGACGATATATTTAGAGGTCTTCGGGGCTAGGGCTGTCTAAATTATTCAATTTGGTGCCCATCAAATTCGACGGTACCACGTTTTGCAGTCTGCGAAATAAATTATCAACGCCCCCAGGGCACTGTTTCTGCCAATCTGAAATCATGACCTTGATCTCGACACGTTTTAGGTTCGGCTGTGATCCGTAGAGATTACATGGAATGAGAGGATTATTTCGATCAACCGTAAATTGTGTAAGGTCCGCCTCCCTGCAATATGCAAACGGACAGACGACCACATGGCGACTGTTATCTGATACCAACTTAGGTAGCATCGTCTTCAGTTTGAGCCAAAAAATAATTAAGAAATAGCATTTATAGAATATCATTTCGATGATACCCCAGAGCGATTTTGGTTACACAATTGGCTTCAACGAGACCATAAAGGTTTCCGTGGCGTAAGCGAGAACATAACGCACACGTAGTTTTACCCTCTGGAACAACACGCTTCACAGTTGAGAAAGTATCTCGCTCGATTACATAAAGAGGTACATCTTTTTCGAATATCAAGACCGACATCACAGCTCCCGGAAATCCTGGCTGCTTTCGGTCGAGAGCTAGTGCGATTAAATCGAAAGAGACGGGCGCCGATTTACGCAATACGATCAACATATCGACTAGCGCATAACTATTTTTCCCGCCTGAAAGGCACACCATGACTCTATCGCCCGCCGCAATTATGCGATAGTTATTGATTGCTTGCCCTGTTAATCACCTTAGTCGTAGCTGCCGGTTTGCGCGCCCGAGCGTCCGCTTACCGTTTGCCTAGTCATTAAATTCGTTTTTATTTGAGCCAGGCTATTTCCAAATGAACGTCTCGCATTACCCACAGCCGGGGGTCATTCAGACATTGATAACTCGGGATGATTGAGCTCGTCGTAAACCCCTGATTAAAAACCAAATCCCGGTATTCATATGCAAATCCTTCAATAAGTTATTGCCGGAAAAAATCACGCGGAAGCCTAGTTTAAATATCTGGAACTCCAATTTGCAGTAATATCAGAACGAGGATATAGCGAATACCAATACATTCAATCGCATCGCCAATCAAAAACGAGGTTTCGGCCAAACTTTTTCAAGCAGATTTTTCAAAATGGAGTGTATCCGTGTCCATCAGTTGGCAGCTCATAATGCTCTCACTAGCCTACGTAAGCGTGCTTTTCATCGTCGCTTGGCACGGCGATCGGAACACAGCATCCTTCGGCGGTAGTCGAGCGGCTCGCTGGGTCTATCCTCTCTCGATTGGTGTCTATGCGACGAGCTGGACATATTACGGAGCCGTCGGTTCTGCTGCTAATCACGGCTGGGAATTTCTACCCATCTACCTGGGTCCAATATTGATTTTTATCTTTGGATGGCCCGTTTTATCCAAGTTCAACGCGGTAGTGAAAACACATCGTATCGGCTCGTTGGCAGACTTCATGTCCGCTCGCTATGGCCGATCGCAACCACTGGCTGTATTAACGACGCTGGTAGCGCTTCTTGGTACGATCCCCTACATCGCGTTACAACTCAAAGCTGTCGGCCAAACGTTCAACATAATGGCGGGAGCCCCAACCGCAAATGATCCAACCATTTTTGATACTGCATTTTTCGCTGCGCTGTTTCTGACTGTATTCGCAATATTATTTGGCACTCGCCTACCTGGCCGACGCAGAGATAGTAATCGCGGGATGATGATCGCGATTGCATTTGAATCAGTGGTCAAACTCGTGGCATTTGTACTGGTTGGTTTCTTCTGCACATTCGAACTATATGATGGGTTCGACGATCTCTTCACTCTGGCTAAGCAAGACCCTAAGGTCGCCACCGTTTTCAGTACCAACTTCTCACAGTGGGGCCTCATAACACAACTTATACTAGCCAGCTTGGCCATCATTTGTTTGCCTCGACAATTCCACGTTACGTTTGTTGAATCGCCCGATCAAGAAAGTTATCGTGTTAACGCCCGCTGGTTTTTTCCACTTTATCTTCTCGGGTTTGTTATTTTCGCCGTGCCCATTGCAGCAGCTGGCCTATTGAAGTTTGGGGGGCTCGCACCACCAGACGCATTTGTGCTTCTGTTGCCCATGACATTCGATAACGAACCGTTAGCAGCGCTCGCATTCCTCGGGGGATTATCCGCTGCAACCGGCATGATTCTGGTCTCGACTCTGGCTCTCGCAATCATGGTAGCCAACGAGATGTTACTCCCGCTCATGTTTAGGTCGTCACCCGCTGAATTAAGACAACGCCAAGACTTATCTTGGATCATGGTAATGGTGCGTCGTCTATGCATCATCGGGATTATGGCGCTAGCTTGGCTATACTATCAATCCGCGACCAATGAGCGCTCTCTGGCATCGATTGGTCTAGTTGCTTTCGTAGCAGCGGCTCAGTTTGCACCAGCCCTTCTTGGTGGCCTGTATTGGCGGCAAGGTAATCGCTATGGAGCGTTGGCAGGTATGTTGATCGGCCTAGTTAGCTGGTCTTTCATGTTAGTATTACCCGCAATAGACACCAACCAAACTGAAGTCGTCCAACAAATAGTTCTAATACCATTTGATCCACTCACGAATGGTGTGCTGGTTTCTCTGGGACTAAATCTACTCACCTATATTATAATTTCATTATCTACCACCTCCCGTCTCGTAGATCGCGTACAGGCGGCGACCTTTGTGGATGTAACATCACCAACCTCAAAGTCTGGTCGGTATTTCAAAGAAGATTTGCGAATTGATGATCTGACCACACTTGCATCGCGCTTCATCGGAAATGATAGAGTTCAAGCCGTAGTTAATAACTATGCATCTGAGCATCAAATACAACAGCTTAATGAGAAAGATCCTGCTCCCGTAGAGCTAATTGGATCAGTTGAATCAATTCTCGCCCAAGAAATTGGCTACACTTCAGCCCGGCTAGTGATTCGGTCAGCTTCTCGCGGCCGCCGCATCCACTTGGGCGAACTAGTCTCCTTAGTTGATGAAGCATCAACACTCGCCAAACAGAATCAAGAGCTCTTGCGGAAAGCCATCGAGCACCTGTCGCAAGGGATCAGCGTCGTCGACCAAAATCAGAACCTCGTTGCCTGGAACCGTAGATACCAAGAACTCTTCGACTACCCGGACGAACTATTAACTGTTGGACGTCCAGTCGCCGACTTATTCCGACACAATGCTGTAAACGGTATCGTTGGCGACTTCTCAACCGATGAGCAAATTGAACAAGCACTACAAAAACGTCTCGATCACCTGAATCGAGGTAGCGCCTACCGGCGCGAGTCTGTTCTCGCAAGCGGTATTACACTCGAGATTATCGGTGAACCCATGCCAAACGGTGGATATGTCACCAGTTACTCAGATATTTCGTCATATAAGGAGGCAGAAACAGCACTTCGTGAATCAGAACAGGCCATCCGGGTCTATACCGATAATGTGCCCGCGATGATTGCTTACGTCGATCAGGACTTTCGACTTCAGTTCATCAATAAAGCATTTGAACGCACCATGCGTGTCTGGCGAGAACAAGTTATCGGACGACCGAATAAGGAAATCTTTACCGAACAAGAGTATGAAGCTCGAATCCCTTTTCTCAAACGAGCTTTTGAAGGAAGGCGTCAAAGGTTTGAGGTCTCGGTTGATCGCGCCGGCGAGCACCGTGAATTCGAGGCACTATATGTTCCACACCGAACAAAACATGGCGAAATACAGGGTGTTTTTGTTCTGTATCAGGATGTGAGTGATCGAAACGAGGCCAAACGTGGGCTCGAAACTGCCAATGAAACGCTCGAAGCACGCGTGGAGGAACGCACAGAAGAATTACAGGCGGTTAATGATGCTTTGGAGGCCGAGAATAACCGTCGGGCCGCTACGGAAAAAGCGCTGACCAAGGCAATGAAAGCCACCGAAGAGGCAAATTTATCCAAAACTCGCTTCCTCGCCGCAGCGTCGCATGATCTCCTGCAACCGCTAAATGCAGCAAGGCTTTTCACAACCGCTCTTGCCGAACGCTCGAAAACTAAAGACAGCAGAGAATTAACAAACCATCTTGAAGGGGCATTAAGTTCTGCCGAAAACCTTATATCAACGCTACTAGAGATTTCAAAGTTGGACGCGGGCGCACTACGTGCAGATCCACAACCGTTTAAATTATCGGAATTGTTTGAGCAACTTTCGCAAGAATTCCAGTTACTGGCCGGGCAGCGTAATATCCCGTTCAAAGCAAAATCACGTGATGTTACCGTTGATACAGATCCAAAGTTATTGCGCCGCGTACTGCAGAATTTTCTCTCTAACGCCCTTCGTTATACCGATCACAACGGTCGCGTCCTCTTTGCTGTTAGAACTTTCGGCGCAGACATTAGAATCGAAGTGTGGGATACGGGAATTGGAATCCATCCAGATGATTTACCTTCTATTTTTGATGAGTTCAAGCGACTGTCTGAAGGCGTTCAAACTGAACAAAGAGGTCTTGGACTTGGTCTCTCCATTTCGAAACGTATTTGTGACTTGCTGGGGCTCAAACTAGACGTCCATTCAACACCCGGTATGGGCTCCTGCTTCTCGGTCACCCTTACGCGCTCAAAGGCTAACCCGGAACCGCTGAACAAGCGAAAAGCAAAGCACGGACATGCGTTAATTCAACCATTGACGGGACGAACGATTTTGATTGTCGATAATGACAAGAATATTCTCTTGGGGATGAAGAGTCTCCTGAACGGCTGGGGTGCCACTGTCATAAGTGGTGCATCAGTTGAGGAAGCCAAAAAGTCCATCCGCGCAAACCCGAATGTTCAGATCGCTTTAGTGGACTATCACCTAGACGACGAAGCGCTTGGTGTCGATGTCATAGCGATTCTTCGTGCACTTCGCGGGGACATCGTTTGCGCCCTTATCACAGCAGACAGAAGCGACGTGATGAAGAACCAAGCAAAAGAACTGGGAACTACGGTATTTTACAAACCTCTGAAGCCTGCGGCTTTGCGCTCATGGATTACTCAGAAGATTCGGGGGAAGCCGCTTCCACCATCGGTTTGAGCTCGCCGGTTTGGTACATCTCTAGTATAATATCGCACCCGCCAACCAACTCACTGTTAAGCCAAAGCTGCGGAAAAGTTGGCCATTCAGCGTACTTAGGTAGCTCGGCCCGGATATCAGGGTGCTCAAGAACGTTCACAAACGAGAAGGGACGACCACAAGCCATCAACGCCTGCACAGTTTGGGAAGAGAATCCACACTGTGGCTGATCTGGGGTTCCTTTCATATACAAAAGAACAGGATTTTCCTCGATTTGTGATTTGATCGTTTCAAGTGTGCTCATCTCATCCTCTCTGCGCTCGCTTGGGCCAACCCGCGATGGTACAATACTCGGCTTTTCCGGAATACGGTTATGGCAAAAACACAATTCCTAACGTTGAATGATTTGTCCGCGCCAGTACTTTTTAAAGTGCTTGAGAGAGCGCATGCATTAAAAAAATCATACCAAGCGAGGGAGTTCAGCCAGACCCTTAAACAACATGTTTTAGCAATGATCTTTGAAAAGCCCTCCACTCGCACCCGTGTTAGTTTCGAGGCCGGAATGACGCAGCTCGGTGGCTCTGCAGTCTTCTTATCGCCCACAGACACGCAGCTTGGTCGCGGCGAACCGCTGGAAGACACCGCGCGCGTTCTATCAGAAATGGTTAGTGCAGTCATGATCCGAACCGATGATCACAACAAGCTCGAGCGCTTTGCCAAAGCCGCAACAATTCCCGTGGTCAATGGGTTATCTGACAAGTGCCATCCATGCCAGCTTCTGGCCGACTTACAAACAATGCAAGAACGATTCGGCGACGTCAGAAATCTTCGTGTAGCCTGGATCGGTGACGGTAATAACGTGTGTCAAACCTATCTCGAGGCAGCAAATATATTTGAATTTGATCTTACCGTTGCGACCCCAGCCACCTATAAACCCGAACCGGAGTGGATCGAGAAGGCAAATGGACGGGCCAGATTCGTCGATAGTCCCGAAGAGGCAGTTGAAGGTGCTCAGGTCGTCGCCACCGATGTTTGGACAAGCATGGGTCAAGAAGATGAAATCGACGATCGACTTCTAGCGTTCAATGGATATCAGATCACTCCCGCGCTTCTAGATTCTGCGGCAAAAGATGTTTGCTTCCTTCATTGTTTACCAGCCCATGAAGGCGAAGAGATTTCTAAGAACTTATTCGCTGATCGTCGAACGAATTCAGTTTGGTCTCAGGCCGGTAATCGGCTACATGCTCAGAAGGCGTTACTCGAGCACCTGATCAACGGATGATTCCCTTTTGATTCATACACTGATAATTTATTCAGTATGAGTGAAATCAAACTAACCAAAGCGCAGACACGTGTTTTTGAGGTGATTCAACAATCAATTCGCGACGAAGGACGTCCACCGACTCGTGCAGAAATCGCCCAGACCCTCGGATTTCGATCTATCAACGCGTCGGAATCCCATCTTCGCGCACTTGAACGGCGCGGAGCTATCCGGCTTCAAAGCGGAGCCAGTCGTGGGATTCAGTGCCTAATTCCGCTCGATAATCAAACGAACGAAGAGCGTGGATTACCTGTCGTTGGTAAGGTGGCTGCCGGCATGCCTATTGATTCAGTGGCACACGTCGAAAAAATGGTTCCGATCCAGTCTGAAGTCTTTTCAGCCGCACCAGACTTCTTACTTCGAGTTCAAGGCGAATCGATGATCGATGTGGGGATCTTTGATGGCGATCTGCTGGCAGTCCGGAAATCTGACACCGCAAAACATGGGGAGATTGTAGTCGCTCGAATCAATGGAGAAGTCACAGTAAAACGATTAGATAGAAGTGATAAAGGCGTGAGATTGCTTGCAGAAAATCAACTATTTCTGCCTATTGTAATCAAGCCCGGCAGCGAATTTTTCATCGAAGGGCTAGCAGTCGGTGTTATCCGAACATTTCTCTAGGATTCATCGAATCTCACCTGGAAGTCTTCCACTAAACCCGAGAGTTCCTCGATCCAGCCGCTATAGCGCTCGCTCTTGAGTCGATCTAGGCCTGTGGGATCTGCAAGAGGGATTCTGTCAATATCGAATGATCGTGATACTTCATCAGGACAAATTATCGTTGCATAATGCATCTGAAACGCGTTCCACCAACTCTCAGAGTCTTTGGCCAATATCTGCATCCGCTGGGCTTCGAGAGATACCAGATTACGTTGCGTCAGTTGGGCGGTAAGATCGTTTAGACTGCCAATATTTTCGGGTTTAACGCCATGTGCATCACCAACTTGCCGAACCAAGGCAAGCAAAGTTGCGTCAATTTGGTGAAGTACGGCTTCGCCCAGAGCGTGATGCTGCAAACGATTCTCTGCTCTGACCGCAACGAGCGATTTGGCTTTCGCTAACGACTCAAGAACGCGTCGACGCGTTCTTATCGGACGCATTAGTTAGCCGTCCAGCGCTCGTTATTAAAGGTCACTTTCCACTTAGTCGATTTTCCTTCCGACTCACTCATAACATACTGTGCATTCGCCTTCCTAGAAAACCTTACTTGGGATGGATTTCCGTCAGGATCTGTAACTGGAGCCGTCAGTATAAAGTGGTATTTCGGATCCAATTGGTCTTTCACTTTGAGTAACTCAGACACGAAAGGGGCACGAGTCTCCCTATTTTTTGGAAATCCACTAGCGGCGAGGAACAAACCACCTGCCCCATCACGCAGCACATACGTGTCGTCCACTTTCAGACATTTCAGCCAAGGCATAGGAATTGGATCCATTTTTGGTGGTGCGGGCTGCCCATTCCTCAATAGCTTCCTAGTATTTTTACAAGGGGTGCTTGTACAACCAAAGAACTTCCCAAAGCGACCAGTCTTCAACTGCATCTCATTTCCACATTTGTCACACTCAATCGATGGCCCATCATAACCTTTGATCTTAAACTGACCTACTTCGATAGTGTGGCCCGAGCAGTCGGGATTATTCCCACAAATGTGCATCTTGCGCTTCTCATCAATGAGATATGAACTCATCGCGGTTTGACAGATGGGACAGCGTTGCTTTTCCATCAATGCTAGCGTCTCCGCGTCTTCACCATCTTGAATCGCTTCTTCTCCAGGACTCAGATTCATAGTGGTCTTACATCGCTCTTTAGGTGGCAGTTGATAACCTGAGCACCCAAGAAATACACCGGTTGTTGCAGTCCGAATCATCATCGGTCGGTTACATGTCGAACAAGGAATATCGGTCTCAGTGGGACTGTTTGGTCGCATTCCCTCAGGACTCGCTGCCTGATCAAGCTGTTGCTTAAAATGGGCATAGAACTCATCAAGCAGACCGATCCAGTCTTTACGTCCCTCTGCGACGCTATCCAGTGAGTCCTCCATGCTTGCGGTGAAATCATAGTTCATCAAATCATTGAAATTCTCAATCAGCCGGTCGGTAACGATCTCGCCTATCTTGGTTGCAAACAATCGTCGATTTTCCATTTCCACATATCCTCGGTCCTGCACCGTGGAGATGATCGCCGCATAAGTTGAAGGACGCCCAATCCCTTGCTTCTCGAGCTCACGAACTAAGGACGCTTCGTTGTATCGCGCAGGTGGTGAAGTAAATTTTTGTTGCGGATCGAGGGCGATCAATTTCAATTGATCACCCACTTCCATATCCGGGAGTTCCGCATCCTCACCTTTGCCTCCGACCGGAAGGATGACTTGGTAGCCCGCAAACGTTGTGACTTTCCCTCTAGCCTTCAGCCCATAGTTGTCAGCTTGGACCTTGATCGTAGTCGTCAAGTAGTTGGCTGGGGTCATCTGACAAGCGACAAACTGACGCCAAATGAGCTCATAGAGTCTCTGCGCGTCCCGTTCGACCGAATGAAGGTCAGCACCCTTCTTTCGAACATCTGACGGTCTTATTGCCTCGTGAGCCTCCTGGGCGTTTTCTCGGCTCGAATAAAAATTTGGCGTTTCGGGCAGGTAATTGGCACCAAACTCGGAGCCTACTAACGCTCGAACTGCCTGAATTGCATCTTTGGATAGGTAAGTAGAATCGGTTCTCATATAAGTAATCAGCCCAGCTTCATACAGTCGTTGGGCTAGCGTCATGGTCTTTTTAACACCAAATCCAAGGCGCTGACTCGCGGCCTGTTGCAGAGTTGACGTGATAAATGGTGCAGGGGGGCGCGTTTTACCCGGCTTGCTCTCGCGCTCCACAACTTGATAAGTCGCTTGATTTAATGAAGTTGTGGCTGACTTAGCCTGTTCGCCATTAATCGGTTTGAAAGTCTGTCCTTGGTACTCGCTGACTTGAAAGCGTGATTCGTTATTCTGGTGCGAGAGGTCCGCAAAAATCTCCCAGTATTCCTCTGGCACGAACGCCCTGATGGCACGCTCACGCTCAACAACCAATCGAACAGCAACCGACTGCACCCTTCCAGCGGACAGGCCACGGGCGATCTTTGCCCACAACAATGGCGAGACCATATATCCGACAACACGATCTAAAAAACGTCGCGCTTGCTGTGCATTAACACGATCAACATCGACATTCGATGGCCTATCGAAGGCCGCCTCGATAGCTGTTTTGGTGATTTCAGAAAACGTGACCCTCTGGTATTTGTTAGGATCACCGCCAATAGTCTCTTGCAAATGCCAGGCGATAGCTTCTCCCTCTCTATCCAAATCAGTCGCAAGATAGATCTGGTCTGCTTGACTTGCTAGCTTCTTAAGCTCGGAAACTACTTTTTCCTTGCCCGGGAGGATTTCGTAATGCGCAGTCCAGCCACGATCGGGGTCAACACCCATACGACGTGTCAGCTGTCTTCTCGCTTTTTCCTCTTTTGAGAGGTTCGATATCTTAGTGGCCCTCTCTACCAATGCGGATCCAGCGGTCGGAAGATCCCGTATATGACCGATACTCGATTTCACAATGAATTTTGAACCAAGGTACCTGTTGATGGTCTTGGCCTTGGCCGGAGACTCTACAATAACAAGCGATTTTCCCATGGAATTCCTAATTACTCTTTCTGTTATAGTTTAGCCCAGCGGTGCATTGAAAATTTAAAACACCCCCCGATGCAAGCATCTCTCTCTTTTTTTTAGAAATACGATAGAACGAATGTAGACTCAAGCCCCCAACAAAAATAAAACAGCTATTGTTGCGTTAACGATGACCGTACCTCATCGAGTAAAAGTTTAATCGTTTCAGGCTCAATATCGGCTCTCGCATCATCCAATGCAACCCAGACAGTACCGTTTTCCGCGCCGACCCCAACGATACCTACTGGGAGTTTTTTTAGAATCATAGAAAAATCAGCCGATAACAAGTCCCAACTCTTTGAACCCGGAAAAGACGTCCAAGGGTCGTCGCGGCCAGGTATACGCCAGAGAGAAGCTGGTCGGAGTTTTTGATCTTTCCAAATAAAATATTGAGACAGCCGATCGATATACAACCGCTCTTTAACCCAATCGTCGACAGTCAGAATCTTTACTTTTATGCCAAGCTTTAATGCCTCCATACGACGCTCGCTCTGACGTCGCTCCACAGGTGAAGGGAGGATCCACGTAATCGATCCCAATACGGCTAGCATTCCGAGTACAATCCAGAACCATGCCATCGACGAGGGTCTCCTTAATGACACAAATTGAGTTGATACCCGCTATATTAAATGTGTGCCAGCAGGTGCTTCCCAAACTTCATATTAAAGGTGGAGCATTAGAGCCCTTCTATCAAGCACCAAAAGAGAATCGACCTGCAATCCTTTTTTTCCGAGAAGACTATGTTAGGAGTTTGTTTCACGAGCTGGCACATTACTGCCTCGCTGGAGACAAGCGACGACAACTTAACGATTTCGGCTACTGGTACTCGCCCTGTGGCAGATCATCGGAGGAACAAGAGCAATTTGAGCGGGTTGAAGGGAGGCCTCAAGGTCTTGAAAAATTATTTTGCGAGATTTGGTTGGTTCCATTCTCACCGAGCCTCGATGATTTTTCCGGAAGACATACTTCGACTGGGTTTCTTGAGAATTTGGAAAATGCATACATTGAAATGAAAACAACACCACCAAAAACACCGCAGCGAGTCTTGGAGGGTATGCGCCATTTTGTCTCGAATATTTCCGCTTATCGCTCTGTTCCTAGCAGGCTGTGATGGGCCTGAACAGGCGGTCGCCCCTAGCCAAGATGATTTAGATCGAGTTGCAGAAATTCTAAACCAACCGACAGAAAAAATAGTTGGTAATCTTTTCTCGGAGGTTGGTGTGCCCCAAATCCGGCTAAGTGAGACCCGAATTCGTTTCGCTAACGCACTCGAACTCGCAGAGTGCGGTCTTCTCCAGCTAATCGCAGAACGGAACTCGAGTCTCGGTAAGCAAAAACAGGAATCGAGGCGATTGATTTACGAGTGGGAGATTCGAGCAGGTTTATCCAGATGTCTGCAAGTACATGATAAAGAGTGGTTCCAACTCGCGGTCAACGCCAAGCAATACGACGTCGAGGCGGCCATGATCGAGCTTCTTACTAACAGCGAGGAGGCGGACCGAATCCAGGCAAAGATATCAGCCCCATTCAAGACATTGAATGAGAGTACGATTGCATATACCGGTGCAACAATGAATATTCTTCGAACACTCAATACAGCCTTGTCCGATACCGACGCCGCCGATAAATCGACAATCAGTGATTTCGAGGAATCTTTAAAGGCATGGAGCGAGACACAGCATCATGGAACACTCCACAGGGCTGTCGGTCAGACCCTTTCTTGGATCTCAAATGCCAACCGTATTCAAACGACAGCTATCAAGTCAGATAGGCTATGTCCCATGGGCACACCAACCGAGCTGGGACGCAATCTCCATACCTTCCTTCAAGGGTACTTTAAACACACACTACAACCAAAAATTTCCTCATTATCGCGAGCCCTAGAGTCACTTGAGAGGCAATGGTCAGTACTACCACTCACGTTAATTTCGCACGACGAGCTGATTGACGCATTGCTAAACCTTCCCCCGGGCACACGAGATAAACTACGTCGCGCCATCGCTCTGCATGTGCAGCAGTGGCAACTTCTCCTTCAAGATTGCGGTTTGGCTCCGCGTGCAGAAACTACAAATTCATAGCTACCTTCTTGCTGTTCCTGAAACACCAGTTCATGATGCATGAATCGACACATTGTCGGGACATCACGTAGTGTCGAAGGATCAGTCGCAATTAATTTGATACAGGTACCCGCATCCGCCTTACGCAAGGCGTTTCGAAGCATCATGACCGGCTCCGGGCACTTCAAACCAAGAGCATCTATGGTCTCTGCAACTAATTTGTTGTGACTGTGTAATTTCATTAAAAGCAGACCGGTCATCATTTCCTGTAACATACTTTACCAATTTTTTTTATCCAAGGATTTTGCTTTTATGACTAAGCGAATCGCACTCGTAACCGGCGGTACCGGTGGTATCGGGACAGCAATCTGCCGGGAGCTGTTTACTCAGGGATTTACAGTTGTTGCCGGCTATAATTCCGGAGGAAATCATAACAAAGCCAAGGCATGGCAGGAGGATCAGCAAGACGCCGGCTATGAGTTTGATATCGCATATGGCGACGTTTCGGACACCGAATCGGCTCGTCAATGTGTCAATGGTATTGAAGAGACACATGGGAATATTCATTGCTTAGTCAATAACGCAGGGATCACTCGAGACTCTACCTTCCGTAAGATGACCATAGAGCAATGGGATCAGGTGATGCACGCGAATCTTCGTTCTGTGTTTAATATGACCAGGCTTGTTATCGACAGCATGCTCGAAGAAAAATGGGGACGCGTGATTAATATCAGTTCGGTAAACGGACAGAAGGGTCAGTTTGGACAGGCAAACTACGCCGCAGCAAAGGCCGGTATGCATGGCTTTACTAAATCACTCGCACAGGAGGTGGCAGCCAAAGGCATAACCGTGAATACGATTAGCCCTGGCTATGTCATGACGGCCATGGTCGCCGCTATCGGCGATGAGATTCTCGAAAAAATTGCCTTAACCATCCCCGTTGGGCGTCTTGGTAATCCTGATGAAGTCGCCTATTCAGTCGCCTTCCTCGCCTCAGATCGTGCGGCCTTTATTACAGGCTCGAATCTCGCAATCAATGGTGGTCAACATATGTTCTAACTCCTTACCTTAAACTACGTCAATAATGAAAATCTTGATTGTAAGCTTTTCTTTTGTTGCGTTGCACAATAAACTCTTCATGCTAGACCGCTGAGGGCACAGGCTTGACTACTAAGAACCAGAAAGTACCAAAAAATCTATTCGAATCCATGAACACAGAAAATAAACGTTTTCTTCAGAGCTTAATTCGCTCTGAAGATACAGCAGAGATTGTAAATAATCTGACCGATCTCTGGTCTCACTTAGTAATGCAGCCTTGGACCAACCCACAGGGTTGGCTCGAAATGATAAACAAATACCAACAAGATCAATTCGAAATATGGACTGATCTAATGAACGGGACGGTAAATTTCCAAGCGCCGAAAGATCGTCGTTTTGACTCTGACGAGTGGTCGAAACTGCCAGCGTTTAATTTTATCAAACAGTCATATTTGTTGACTGCCGATCTACTCCGGAAATCAACAGATGCAATTCCTTTAGATGAAAAAGAAAGGGTTAAACTAAAGTTCTACACGCAGTACTTCATTGATGCAATGAGTCCGTCGAATTTCATCAACTTGAATCCAGATGTCATCACAGAGGCTATGAAGACTGATGGCCAAAGTCTGATCGATGGATTACAGAATCTCTTGTCTGATCTTGAGAAAGGTCGGATCACTATGACCGACGAATCAGCCTTCACTCTAGGGGAAAATATAGGAGTGTCCCGAGGCTCTGTCGTCTTTAGGAATCATTTATTTGAATTGATTCAATATAGACCAACAACTGAAAACGTCTATCAACGACCACTACTGATCGTTCCGCCGTGCATCAATAAATTTTATATTCTTGATCTGCAGCCACAAAATTCCTTCGTGAAGTGGTGTGTTGACCAAGGAAATACGGTGTTTCTAATTTCTTGGGTAAATACAACCCCCGAATACAGCCACGTCGATTGGGACGATTACGTTCAAGATGGAGTTTTTGAAGCGACACGCATTGTGAAAGAAATCACAGACGAAAAAAAACTGAACGCAGTTGCATGGTGTATTGGCGGCACTATTTTAGCTTCAGCACTCGCCGTCATGCAGAAGAGGCTAGATCAAAGCGTAGGATCTGTGACGCTCTTAACGACGCTTCTCGATTTCGCTGAGCCAGGTGACCTAGGTGTCTTCCTCGATAAGGAAGAAGTCGATTTTCGAGCTACTCAGATCGCAAAAGAAGGCGTAATGTCAGGGAAAAATCTCTCCTTAGGATTTAATATGATCCGCTCCAATGAGCTTATCTGGTCTTATTTTGTCAACAACTACCTCAAAGGGAAAATGCCGCCACCCTTTGACTTGCTTTACTGGAACTCAGACCCGACGAATCTGCCAGCAGCTATGTACAACACATACGTAAGCGAGATGTATATAAAAAATAACCTCGCAAAGCCGCGTGGGTTTACTTGCTGCGGGGAGCCCGTGGAGTTGAACAAAATTAAAATCCCAATGTATTTCTTCTCAGCGATTGATGATCACATCGCTCCCTGGAAATCCACATTCTCGGGGACTGAACTTTTAGGTGGATCCTTAAAATTCGTGTTAGGCGGATCCGGTCATATTGCTGGCGTTATTAACCCACCCGCGAAAAATAAGCGTAATTATTGGACCAACGGCGAATTGGGACAAGGGCCCGATCATTGGTTTGAGACCGCAACAGATCACCTTGGATCTTGGTGGACGCACTGGCATGAGTGGCTCAATGAGCAGGACGATCGCCAAGTCCCTGCTCGCCAGATCGAAATAGACGGTGAATATAAAGAAATAGTTCCTGCTCCGGGCGACTATGTCCGCGTTCGTCTCTAGCCAATACCAAAAGATATAAAACCGAGGCTAATCCACCCGAACTAAGATTTTTATGGATTGCCAGCACTCCAGTCCGAAACTGCAGAGTTATGGCTTTCTCAGACTCGACCTCCGTTATCAATAACAGAATCAGTCCCTCAGCTTGGCTTTTTAGTTTGGTCACGTAATCGATATCCAATCAACATAAGGTGAGAAGCTTCTGCTAGCATATTTTTGCGGTTTTATTCGAGGAAAACGATTGCATGAATCCCATTTGGGTACCTAGAGCAGATAGAGTGGCAAACGCGGAAGTCACTGATTTAAAAGCTTATTTCAACGCGAAACTTGGTCGCTCTATACACGATTATGCCGGACTGCATAAATTCAGTGTGCATGAACCCGAAAAATTCTGGGATGGTATTTGGGAACATGCGAGACTCATTGGCACAAGAAAAGGGCCGACACTAGTCCATCGCACAGAGATGCCAGGGGCACAGTTTTATCCCGAATCCCTTGTTAATTTTGCGGAAAATTGTTTGGCTCACGATGCACCGGACAACGAAACTGCGATCATCTCATACATCGAGACCGGGGCTCGCTCGGAACTAACGTGGGAAGAACTTAGACAGCGAGTTGCGAATTTCAGATACACATTGATTGAATTAGGTGTGCAATCTGAGGATGTAGTGGCCGGATTTGTCAGTAACGGTTCGGAGGCGATCGTAGCGTCGTTGGCAACGCTGTCCCTAGGAGCCATATGGACCAGTTGCTCTCCTGACTTCGGAGTCCAGGGTATACTTGACCGCTTCAGACAAACAAATCCGAAGGTTTTAATCGCCGCCCAGAGCGCTCGGTATAATAATAAATCGATCGATTTAACCTATCGCGTTAATGGTCTTCTCTCAGAGCTACCATCAATCACGGCGATTATAGTTTTCCCCGGCGCTTGTCCAGATTACATCTCGGGCCTTATCCATCGTCCAGGATGCCGCGTCGTCGATTTCGATACAGGGATAAGCGGCAACCATCCTTTAGAATTTGCGGCTACATCATTTAACCACCCGGGTTTTGTTCTTTACAGTTCAGGCACAACCGGCGTACCCAAGTGTATCGTTCATAGCCAAGGCGGAGCTCTCATTCAACTTGTCAAAGAACATCGATACCATGTGGATATCAAAGCGTTTGAGCGAGTGTTCTATTACACGACCTGTGGTTGGATGATGTGGAACTGGTTGCTCGCCTCTTTAGCGTCAAAAGCTTCAATAGTTACCTTTGATGGCTCTCCTTTTGCAAGAGGCGCCAAGACTCTGTGGACACTGTGTGATCAGGATGATTGGCATGTGTTTGGTACGAGCGCCAAATACATAGCTGCGATTGATAAGCTTAGTTATCAGCCACGTGAGAAACACCAGCTAACGTCACTGAAAGCAATTTTGTCGACCGGCTCACCATTAGCGCACGAGTCCTTCGATTATGTGTACCGAGATATCAAAGAAGACATAATGCTAGGGTCCATATCAGGCGGTACGGATATTGTTTCGTGCTTCTGTCTCTCGTGCCCGACTATTCCTGTTTACCGTGGTGAATTGCAATGTGCGGGACTGGGACTTGCCGTCGATGTGGTAGATGATTCAGGTCAGTCTATTATCGATGAGAAGGGTGAGTTGGTTTGTCGAAAGCCGTTCCCAGTAATGCCAGTTCGATTCTTGGGTGATGCCGATAGCAGTAAGTATCGCTCCGCATACTTTGAACGATTCACCGGTATGTGGGCCCATGGTGACTTCGCTCAGCGGACCGAGCACGGTGGTTTCATCATCCACGGCCGTGCTGATGCAACTCTCAACCCGGGTGGAGTCAGAATTGGCACTGCTGAGATTTATCGACAAGTGGAATCTGTCCCCGCTGTGCTCGAGTCACTTGCAATAAGTCAAAGCTTCGGTGACGATACTCGCATCGTTTTGTTTGTAGTACTGCGGGAAGAGGTAACACTCGACGATGACCTTCGGAAAACCATCAAAAGCCAGATCCGTCAAAACACGACACCGCGCCATGTTCCTGAAATTATCGCGCAAGTACCTGACCTCCCCCGGACTGTAAGTGGTAAGATTGTAGAATTAGCCGTACGCAATATGGTGCACGGCGAAAAAGTAAATAACATTGAGGCGCTCGCGAATCCAGATGCATTGGACTATTTCAAAGATCACCCAGACGTTCGCATTTAGTATTCTAGCGACTCTAATCTCCCTAGTATTTGCAACGCCAGGGATCACAAGTCCTGCTGATGTTCGGGTTTTGGTAGATGTCTCTGGCTCCATGAAGAAAGCCGACCCCAAAGCAGTTCGTGGGCCCGCGACGGCCCTCCTGGCCGCACTGCTGCCCGACCAATCAAAGGGCGGTATTTGGCTTTTCGGCACGGATGTGAGAGAACTCGTTCCGTATGGACCGGTCGACGCCCGTTGGGATGCATTAGGAAAACCGATTGAGGCCTCAATTGGGTCCACAGATCGTTTTACACATATGGAAAGCGCTCTCAAAACTGGTGTACGCGCGGGCGGGCAGCAGGTTAGCGATATCTGTCATGTAATCCTCATAACTGACGGAATCGTCGATGTTAAGGGTGGCAAAGATGCGTCAAGCGCATCGCGTGATAGGATTATTAGATCCCTTTTGCCAGAGGCGTCAGATCGGAATTGTCGAATCCACACCATCGCGCTGTCTGATGAAGCAGACCTCCCGCTACTTCGTCAAATGGCACTAGAGACCAACGGTCTATTCACACTCCTTGATCGGCCCGGTGACCTGATCCCGGTAATGCTTGATGCATTAGAGCTTGCGCTCCGGTCTCAACAGCTTCCAATCCGCGAACAGAAGATCAATATTGATCCTGATATTCGACAACTGCGCTTTATCCGACTAGATAGCGAGACAGCGATAGAGCTGAAGGGTGACTCAAAATCAATAAATGCAACCAGCGAGCATGCCGGGATCAGCTACTATAAGGGTACAGGATATCAGACATTAATCTGGTCGAATCCTATCCCTGGTCGTTACACATTAACAACAGACCTAGGGCCAACAGATCGAATTTTAATAGACTCTAATGTCCGCCTAGAGCTCGCTGAACTTCCTCCCACCATCAGCTCCGATCAAACACTCGGATTAAGTGCTTCAATAAGGGGTAAAAGTGGCCAGATCACCGCTCTTGATCGCGAGTTTCGCGTCGCCTTTGGTGATCGTGTCGACTCAGACCGTTTCATAGGAAATAAACTGTCCATGCAAATTGATAGCCCAATGAGAGGCCGTTCAATCCTAACAGTGCAGAGCTTTGATAAAAAATATGAACGCCAAATCCAGCGCGCTTTTGAGGTATTAGAAACACAACCTGCACTCGAAATTGCAACAAACTCATCAAAAGGGGTGGGGCAGGTCGCATCAAACGTCAAACCGAAGTCTCAAGACACTAAAGTTCCAGCCAAGATAAAAACTCCAGCGAAAATAGTTGAAGGACAGACGCTATTGCCGGAAATTGTGAAAGAGCAAATACCCGAAGATATGCGGGACTGGCCATTATGGCAGCTCGCTGTGAGCGCCTTAGCCGCTCTGGCAGTTATTGCGCTTGTCGTTGGCTTAGTTCTTCGTCCAAAATATCATTTGCCGGAATAATTACGTGCTATCTACCCGGTAATCTAGGCAAAAAAATACATCCAGCCGATAGGTAGTGGGTCCATCGACCACAAGAAACAACACATTGGCCCAAGCGCGTACAGTACATTTTTTATCAGACGTTTCACAGGGATAGTCACTTAGTACTACGATGACTCGTAATTCCATACAGAATCAAAAGTATGTTAATTAACTTCATTGGAGATATTCATGGATACGCCAATGAGCTCAAAATACTGCTTGCGAAATTGGGTTATCGAAAATCGATGCGGGGTGGCTGGTCTACCGGTGACGGCATCATTGTATTCCTGGGGGATCTGATCGATCGGGGGCCCTATCAAAAGCAGACCGTCGATATTGTGCGGGAACTCTGCGAACTTGGACACGCAACCTGCCTAACCGGTAATCACGAGTTTAATGCGGTAGGTTTCGTGACAGAGCGCATTGACGAACCCGGTAAATTCGTACGCAGTCACAGTGACAACCACATCAGACAACACCAAGCTTTCTTAGACGCGTTCGCAAATGATCCTTATGGCTACCGTGAGACTATTGCTTGGTTCAAGACACTACCGCTTTGGTTCGATAAGTCAAACGCTCGGGCTGTCCATGCGTATTGGAATACCGCCGCACAGAATGATCTTAGCTCACTGCTTAACGATGATCATAGTCCTCGTGACCAAGCTTTTTACGAGCAAACAGGAGTGTACGGATCCCGAGCATGGAAAGCACGCGAAACCCTATTAAATGGACTCGAAATTAAACTTCCGGATGGTGTATCGTTTAGAGATTACTACGATACAAAACGTCATCGAATTCGACTGAATTGGTGGCAATCTCAGCAAACAACGTTTCGAGAAGCAGCGGTCATTGATGACAGTCAGCGTTACACCATCCCTGACCTTCCCTTGCCAGAAAAGTCACCAAGTTACGAGGGGCCTCTCTGCTTTTTTGGCCACTACTGGATGAGGGGTGAGCCCCGAATAACTCACCCTCAGGCGATTTGTCTCGACTACAGTATTGCACTGACCGATGGCGTTCTGTGCGCCTACCAATTCAGAGGTGAAACAAAGGCTCGTTGCAACCACTTGGTTTGGGTCAATAAAATAGTAACGACCAAATAGTCAGCACTAATTCTGAGTAAAAGGATTAATCGATTACCTTCAGCGTCTTAACCGACATCTTCCCATTGCGACCTTCAGCCAAATCAAATTCGACGCGTTGGTTGTCTTCCAACCGCTCGATACCGTTCTCTTTAACGGCCGTGATATGAACAAAAGCATCGTCTCCGCCTTCATCAGGGACAATGAAGCCGAA
>PBZS01000008.1 GCA_002730235.1 Gammaproteobacteria bacterium
GAAGCGTTAATGTTCGCGATCAATTCGTCCAGCGAGTTGGACGCGGCTAAGTTAACGTGCTTCGCCTCGATGTAATCCGAATCGCCATTAGCGCCGATACCCGAAACTCGAATTGCAACATCATTAGCTGCCGCAATACCAGTTCCAACCTCTTTAGCGACGACCGTATTGAATGCCGAGGCTGTGACCGTGGAAACGTCTCTGTTAATGATTTCGATCGCGTCACCAATGTCTTGGGCAGTTGTTAAAGAACCGACAGCCTGTGCATCGATCAACATGTCTCCAGCGTCGACCGCTGCGACCGCGAAACGCCCACCAATAACTGTTGGGTTAGTAGATGCTGCTGCCGTGTCTCCGCCAAGATTTAGGCCGAGTGCGGTCGTTGCAACCGATTTGAGGTCAATATTAAATTGTTCTGAGGCGTTATAACCGATCTGGAAATTTTGATTGTAAGATCCATCCAAAATGGTTTGGTTGTTAAACGTAGTTGTGCTCGAAATCCTGTCAATTTCGGCCTTTAGCGCTTGGACTTCAAGATCTAAAGACGCGCGGTCGCTGTCATTGTTCGACCCGTTTGCGGCCTGTAGCGACAACTCTCTTATCCGTTGGAGCATGTCGGACACTTCTTGCAATGATCCTTCCGCTGTCTGGGCAACTGAGATCGCATCGTTAGCGTTCCGAACCGCCATATTCAGGCCACGAACCTGCGTCTCCATTCGCTGAGAGATAGCCAGCCCAGCCGCGTCGTCGCTTGCGTGATTAATCCTTTTACCAGATGAGAGACGCTCCATAGCTGTCTCCATCTCCCGACGAGTTTCCATCAAATGCCGCTGTGACGTCAGCGATGGAACATTTGTGTTTACTACGAGTGCCATTGTGTGCCCCTCTCTTATCTACCTTGTGTTCATTCGATTCCCGGCAAAACCTCGCCGGCGTTGACAGGTAAATCGGCAATAAAGTGCAGCTCTTTAGTAATTTTTCGGAAAAAGTTTTCCGGTCGGCAAATGTCGAGGCAAGCTTTTGCCGATAATGAGCCAGTGCACAAGATAAAATAGTACTGAGGGCTTCCCAGTAAAGGAGGCTGATTAGTTGGTGACCGAATGGCAGCGCACGAAATTTTTCGGACCACGGTGGTGGATCCGCTGATCGTTCAGGTGGGTATTGTTGGGGATGTGTAAGGGTACGTGAGGATGCGGGCGAGAGGACCGAAGGTGGCCTCAGACAAATTTAGAGGTCAGGACTTGTCCTCGAAAATGACACCCCTTAATTTCTCGACGTTGTGGACGAAACGAAGCACTTCCTCGGAGGGCAGCGTTCGAACGACTTCTCCAGATTTTTTATCGATCACAGTTATGACCGCACGATTGAGGACCTCATCCACGGTAAAAGACAGCGCGTTCGATACCTTGGGAAGGGCCTGTTCTAGCTCTGCCACCTTCTCGCGAATCCGATCCAGCGAGAAAGCATCAGAGGCTATCTTGAGACTACGGTCCTCAACGTTTTCGATTCTAGCCATCTGCTCGATCGGCTCGATCGTTGGAGTATTCACCGGCTCATTTTTGACGACGTCGTTACCGAGATCTGTCGGGCCCGTTGTTTTGGGGGGGCGCACAGATTCCTCCTGGCTCCTGCGCGGACCCGGGCTAGATGCGGTCTGGATGGTTAAATCATCTCCTGACATCTGCAACTCCTCCAAAAAAAACTATACGATTGGAGGATCGGATGCAAACTTTGGATCTTTAATTTTTATTTAAATTCTTATTTATTTTTGTTGGTGAACGGAAGTGATTCCAACTGATTCTTCAGGTAATCACGTAGAGTGTTCATCTCGTCGATCGCGGTCTCCATGGCCGTGAACTGGCCAAGATATCGGTCGTAGATCTGTGTCATACGGCGGTCGAGGTCGGCCAGATCGTCCCTGTATTCGTCAACCCGACTCGATAGCGCGGTGGTCTGTGATACGATCGTCCCATTCTGGTCCATCAGGTCATTGAGGGTGACAATCGCGTCGCCCGCGATTCCACGGTTCGCTTCCCCGAAATTGGTTTGATTGTTCGTATCAGCTGAAAAAATGCTTACAACATCTGTGAAATTATTATTGAGAGCGGCCGTGAGACTGTCATCATCTATTTCTAACGTCCCTGATCGCGAAAAAGTGATCCCGATATCGTTCAGGTATGACAGGTTAGATGTCGCGGTCGATGACTGGTCGAGGAATAGGCTCTTTACCCGGTCCCTGATCACTCGGAAACTCGTGTCTCCCGAAAAAATACCTCCGAACTCAGCCGTGCTATCGGAGTCGGTCAGGTTATCGAACGATGTCTCCATAACGTTATAGGCATCGACCAGGGCACGAATCCGTGTCTCAGCGCCGGACAGGTCACGGGCCACTGAAATCACCGAGGTAGAGGCGGTCGCACCCGCCAGCGTGAGGGTCATCCCCGTCACAACGTCGTTAATCGTATTGGTCGAGCGCTCTACGTCGACACCGTTCACTGTCAACTCCGCGTTGCTCGCGGTAGCCAATCGGCTCGTCATATTGAGTACCGTACCCGTGGTCGCGTCATCGGTTACCGTGAAGGCATTAGCTGACCCAAGCTGTCCCTCGAACAAGATCTTATAGGGATCAGACGAGGCTCCGGTATTGACAAGACTCGCGTCGATACCGAGATTAGCCGCGTTCACCGCGTCGACAATCCCCTGCGGTGTCGCGGTGGCTACGGTCACATTTGTTGTGGTACCTCCGATGGTGACACCTAACGTTATGGTGCTTCCACCATTGATCGAGGTATTGGTCGCAGCGTAGCCCCTGTCCGATACCCACCGGTCCTTGGTGGCCACGGAAGTCACACCGAGTTCGGTCAGGCCAGCGACCACATCTACCGTTCCTGAAACGGTGTAGGCGGTGCTGCCGGCAGACGTCAAAGCACCACTCACATTGAGCGTGTAATCGTTGAAATCATCAGCATCATTTAGAGCAGAAAAAGCGGTCGACAATGAGCTGAGTGATGACAGAACCTGTCCGTAGGCAGAAATTTTTAGCCCGGCCTTATCGACCTTCGCGTTGAGTGCGGCCTCTTTCGGGGCGCGCTCGGCCGCTACGAGAGACTCGACTAGNGACTTGGANTCTATGTCGGANCCCGCCCCGAGTGCACCTAAAAAATCTACAGTTGCCATCTAAATCTCTGTTGAATCTATTCTTCNGTACTCTNTATCGGCACTTATTCCAAAAGCCTTAGCACTGTCTGCGCAGTCGCGTTTGCCTGAGCGAGCATCGCCACGGACGCCTGTTGCAGGACCTGGGCCCGAGCGAGTCGGGTCGACTCGGCAGCAAAATCGGCGTCCATCACCCGGGACATTGATGCCGAAGTATTCTCCGAAATATTCATCAGGTTAGATATCGTTGACTCGAGACGGTTAGCCACCGCACCGAGCCCGCCACGGACACCCGCAAGTGTCTCTAGCGCAGCATCCACCACGGTCATAGCAAGACTGGCTGTTTCACGCGTCGAGATATCTATCTGTGACACGTAGCGGACCTCCTCGGCCCGATCTACGCCGCCACCGATTGATGCCAGCACACCCGTAAACCCGAGCTCAACCAGATCGTCACCAGACAGCGCTATCGTGCTCGACGCGTCTGCCGGCCCGGAGTTGACCACGAAGTTGAAGGTGTCAGCACCCCGAGAGTAAGTAGCGACCACCGGGATCTCCATGGCCTCAAATTGAGCGTTGAGCTCGGTCAGCACGTCTTCCATTGACCCAAATGCTAACCCGTCCATGTTAGACGGCTCACCAGACGCGGAGACCGGGCCTCCGAAGGCCTCGGTTACGGATGCGCCGCTAAACGTCACGGTCCGTCCACCTGTCGGTGTAAAGGTCATGGTGTGCGAGCGATCGCTGCCAGCTGATGTGAACGTGAAGCCCTCAGCGAGGAACGACGTATTCGCCGCGGTCGCGAGGTGGCTCATGTAATCAGAGAATGAAACCGAGCCATCAGACGAGCCCAGCGTGATTGTTTTCGTAACCAAAGCACCGGTCTCGTCGTCAAGGATCTCAACAACCACAGTGTTATCGGTTGACAAATTGATCCCCTCGGAAAAAGCTCCAGCCTCTACGGAAGAGCGATAACCCGCGGGGCCTACCGGGGCCTCACCCACTTCTGCGATTGTAATCGGATCACCGGTGACCGTGAGCGTTTGGTCATCACTACCCGCCCCGTCCAACACTATCGCTGTCGACGCATTGGCGTTGGCAATACTTGTGGCCAACTGGATAGTGTCCGTGTCGACGACAATTGCGTAGTAGGTCGTACCGTCGGTAAGTCCTCCGTCTTTAGTCGTCCCATCAGAATAAACGAGCGCGTCGCCTGTCGAGAGTCCGTGGTTATTTAATGTCACACGATTCGTTGTCGAATCAATGTCATCCCCCATCACCCAGGTCTCGGACGACCGACCCAGCTGGGTAGAACCGTCCGTTCCTGTTGAAATTCCTAAAGACGACCCGAAGAAGTTACCGAAAAGGTCCATCTTTGAGCCGTTAGAACTAGCAAACGATAGGCCCCAGGACTGGTCGCTGGAGTTCTGTGTCGAGGTCGCGGTCACAGAGACCACGCCCGCGAGCCCAATCTCTGGTGAGGAGTCGATCTTTGCCTGTATCGCCGTCGCGAGATCAGCCATGTTCAAATAATCGCCCGCCGGGATGGTGAGCAACGTGGCCGTGCCGCTATCGATCGAGATATAGAGCTCGTCCCCTGTTGACGCTGTGACCTCGATAGCCGAGATACCAAACGGCTTCACATAATTTGCGTTCTGAGGGTCACCGTTCGCCGTGTTTGCAGTCGAACCGAGCACGATGCTGCCGGCTGTCCCTGACTGGTAGGCCTCACCGGTGGTGAACCCGTTGGAGAGAGCGCTCGCGTTTGCGACTGTTCCCGTAAGTGTTGCCGCGAGGCCGTTGGTAGCGACTGCACCGGTCACACCGGCGCGGTAGGCACTGTGCTCGGCCACGACAATCGTCCCGGCACCTCCAGCAACATCCAGCTGCACGAGACCAGCCGAGGTGACTGATACCGTCACTGCCTCGTCGCCAGTGAAATATACGCTGTTATTCAGGGCGGCCTGTAAGGCTGTGACAAACTGATCTTCCGTGACCGAGGTCGCGGTCGCGGAGACACCCGCGGTGGTTAGATGTGTCGCCAGGTCGATATCATAAAAACCGCCGCCGTTGACATTAATAGCGAGTCGAGTAGCGGCCTCATTAATTGGTCCGGCGGCAACTGAGAGCTTTCTCTCTCCGGCGCCGTCCGATATCTGTTCAGCCACACCGTTACCGGTCAAGCCAATGATTGTATTCGCCAGCGCATTAGCCTCGGTGGTAGACAACGAGATCGTATTCGCGTCGACAACTCTCACGAAATAGGTTGTACCGGACACGAGGCCTGTGTCAGCGCCGGTCGCGTTATAAACAACTGCGTCGCCCGTGCTGTACCCGTGGCCCGCAATGGTGATCCGGTTGGTACCAGCATTCACATCTGTCGCACTGGTCCACGAGTTCGCGATATCAATATCCGGAGCGCTTGATGGGTCAGTCACGCTCAGCGCGAGGACATCGGTCAAGAAGCTCGTGCCTCCGACCTGAATGCTGTGCCCATCCGCAGATCCAAATGTTAGACCCCAATCGCCGTTCTCGTCGATAGTCGCCTGTGCCGTTATTGGGAACGTACCCGTCGATGAAAATGGGCTGCTGTCGATCGCTGTCTGGACAGCAATCGCTAGCTCTTCCATCGCGTAGTAGGTGCCGGCCGCAACCTCAATCACGGTCGGCGCCCCGCCGTTCACTGCCAGGGTGAACGTGTCATTTGCACCGGCGGCAATAACACGATCGGTAATTCCGAGCGGATTTACTGGGCCGTAAACGCTATTCGCCGCCGTGTTCAAAGTTTCCCCGAGCGTGAGTGAGCCATCGGTCGCGGATTCTGAAGTCGAACCATTACCCGGAGCCGCATTGACAATCATCGCGGCCGCGACGCCGTCCCCAGCCGCGCGAGAAATCTGCTCACCAGTTCCATCACCGGTCAGCGCCACCGCGGTGCCCGCCTTAGCGTTCGCGAGCGATGAGGCAAGTTGGATCGTGTTGGAATCAACCGCGATAACGAAGTATGTCCCGGCCGACAAACCTGTGTCAGTGCCGCCAGACGTGCTGTAGGTGACCGAGTCACCGGTCGTGTAGTCGTGGTTGAGCATGGTGATCCGATTGGTCGACGCGGTCACATCAGACGACCCGGTCCATGTCACCGCATAGGCCGCACTATACCTAGAACTCTCAGCGAAAGTGATCGCACCCGTGCCACCGGCAACGTCGAGCTTGATCTGGCCATAGTCAGTCAGAGTGACCGTGACGAGCTCATCACCACTGTCAAAGTACGGGTTACTGGAAATCGTAGTCTGCATCGCCGCGGCGAAGTCAGCGGCGGGAACGGAATCACCACTCTCGTGTCCGAGTGCCGCAAGCGCGGCTGCCATGTCTAGGTCCTGGGCACCACCGCCGTTGACGCTCAACGAGAACTGCACGTCTTTTGATCCACGAGCTGGCGTGGTGTTGGTATCAATTGTGGTGACCGTGTAACTGTTACGTCTCAGCGCACCGACCTGTTGACCGGAGGGTCCCTGCGTCTGCTGCGTCGCGGTGAACTCGACAGCCAATACAGGACTCGTAGCGTCTCGTGGAACAGCCGGCGGCGGCGCCGCCAGGTTCACAGTCTTGGTCACGCCACTGACGGTCACATCAAATGACCGGTCCTGATACGTCGCGGGATCGCTGTTGACACCAACGACCTCTAGTGAGGCGCGAGTACCCTGAAGGATCGTATTCGATGCATCGTCCGATGAAATCAAAAACGAGGCGGGTGCGTCAATTGTGACCGCACCACCCACAACAGTGGAAGTATAGCCATACGCACCCGTCAACTCAGCGGTATTATCCTCGTCAAAGTCCAGCGTCGAGGTGCCAGTGGTCACGAAACTCTGGATGCGTATATCGTAGCCATTCTTTTGGACCATCTCGACATACTCGTTACCGTTATCATCGACCTGGAGTGTTGCTGAAATATTGTGTTCGGGATATCCACGGTTTATCTCGGCCGCGAGAGAAGCGGCCTGCGATCCTGCCGTAGCACCGACGGTGACCGTGTCCTCAATATCTGGGGTCGAGCTCGACGAAATCTTAAAGCTAAATGATCCGACACCATCAACATAAACATTTGACTTAGTCACGGCGGTGGTATTGATCTGCGCACCGCCCTCATTCAGGTTATCTGAGATAGTTCGGGCATCATCACCCTTGTTGATCGAAATGGTGCGGGGTACTTCATTCCCAACCTGCACGACTAGCGTTTGCTGGTTGACACCGTTATCGATTGTTTTAAGGTCGTGACCAACTGAAATAAGGCCAACATTTGTGACTGTGTTTTGGGTATATGCGCCGATCCGCTCCGGCCTGACATCAGTAATGTTGACGGAAATCTCCTCATTATTCGATTGGCCAATCTGAAAATCTGTGGCAACAAACGATCCGTTTAGCAGCAGACCTCCGTTGAACCGGGTTGTGTTAGCGATCCGGGCTAATTCTTCTTGGAGCTGAATGACCTCTTTGTTCAGGTTCACACGGTCAGCATTTGAGGGAGCACCACCCGCCGACTGTATTGAAAGCTCACGAATCCGTTGGAGGATGGCGGTAGTCTCTTGCAACGCACCCTCCGCCGTTGATACCAAGGAAATCGCGTCATTCGCGTTCCTGACCGCCTGATTGAGTCCCGATACCTGGGATTCCATGCGGGCCGCAATAGCCAGACCAGCTGCGTCGTCGACTGCGCTGTTGATACGTTTGCCGGTTGCCAGGCGTTCCATCGCCGACGCCATCTCGCCTTGCGATTGCAGTGTTGCTCTTTGAGCGTTTAACGCAGATACGTTTGTATTTACCGTAAGTGCCATGAGTTTGTGCTCCTCATTTGCCGATCACGGCCCCTGCCGCATCGGATAAAAATTTCCTCACGAGATTTAAAGCGAGATTCGTGCCAATTATCGTATGGACCGGCAGAGGGTCCTGAACCCCACATAATTCGGGCGTTTCAATAGCCTCGGTCCGCATCACTCGTTCTCTTTTTCTCTTTGAAGTGGCTTATTTTCAATAATTGCCAGTTTTATGTCAGTAAACTGACAACTCTTGCCGCCCCGTTACCGGAGGTAGTCAAAAACCGATAGCTGAGAGATCTTGGCGAACGACGACTGTGCTGCCTCGAGCGACATCATTTTCGCCTGTAGCTCGGTAATTGCCGTAGCGTAGTCAAGATCCTCCTGTCCGGACAAGGTCGCCTGGAGCTGCAACTTTAGGTCCTCATTGATGGAGATCTCGTCCTCAATGGAATTCATCTCGGCACCAATGCCCGCCAGTGACATGGTCACGATATTAAGCATCTGATCGAGATGGTCTAGCTTCCCCTGTATTTGATCTTGGGTACCGTTTCTTAAGGCAATCGAAATCTCCTGGAGCGACTCGAAGAATTCAACTCGCTCAGGCAACGCCGGCCTCGGCTCCTCAACCAGCTCCACACGAATGCTTTGGTCATTTACATTTGTGCGCTCGATCGCCTGAAACTCTACATTCCCAAGATTATTTGTCAGTGGCTCTATCAGCAGCTGGCCGGGTTGATTTTCATCTGTTCGGAATGAAGCCGATCCGACGAAGAGCCCAGTAGCCTCAGCAGTCTCTTTTATTGCCTCGATAACAGCGGCCGGGCTGGTTGGCGTGATGCCACCCTCATTTCCCTTAATTTGATAGGAGATAGAGCGGGTCCCGATCTGGAGCCTCACCGTATCTCCCCTCTCCATGGTTCCATCGAGCTCGGCAATCACCATAGACGAATCAACGTCCTGAACCACTGATGAAAAAAGATCATCAACCGGATCTCCCGAGTTGGAGGTCCCTACCGATATCTGTCTGTCGACTCCATCCAGAGCGACAAACTGTAGCGCGCCGTCCTGAACCGATGCCTTCAAATTCTCTAGAGTACCCACCCGACTCGCTTCATTCACATCATGGGCGAGCCGAGCTAAAACCTGCTCAACACTATCTCCAGGTCTTACCTCATAGGAAAAAGCACTTCCGTCGATAACTACCGTGTAAACATCCTGTGGCTCGAGTGTGCCACCAAGCGTCAGATCGTAGACGCCTGGAACGGGCTCAGTCGACTCACCGGAAAGCACAGGTTTGAAAACATCAAGACCGTTGCGGCCGATTGCTGACCTGCGGTGCGCCGTGTAATCAATATTTGGTCGGAAATTATCGCCCTGGTAGCGGATCGTCCCATCTTCGTCCTCCGAGTAGGGCTTGCTCGATACCCGCGATCCCCCGAACAGGAAGTTACCCTTCCCGTCGGTACCATTAGCCAAATTTTTCATCTCCGAGACCAACTCATCGATCTCGAGAGCGATCACTTCACGGTCACGGCCAAACATTGTTCCGTTTGCGCCCTGCAGGGTCAGTTGTTTCATTCTGATGAGGACGTCCTTACCCCCTTCAATGTAACTTTCCTCTACAGTGAGCCGGTCATTGACCGCATTCAAAGAGTTTTTATAGGCGTCCATTTCATCGATAGATGCCTTGATCCGGGCAATATTCACCGCTAAATCCGGTGAGTCTGATGGCCTGACCAGCTCCTTACCTGTAGCAACCTTTTCCTGGAGTGCAGCAAGATCAGACTGCTGCTGGCCCATAAGGTTTACCGCGCGACTGAATAGTAGGGTTGTTGAGATTGTCATAGCTTACCCTCAGCGAATCTGTAACATTGTGTCGAACAAGCGGGTCGCGACCTGCATTACCTGTGCAGACGCTTGATAGGCCTGCTGAAAACGGATCAGGTCGGCCGCCTCCTTATCAAGATTCACTCCAGAAACACGATCACGTGCCTCTACGGCCTGTGCCTGAACAATCTCGAGCGCGTCATGGGCGATGGAGGACTGTGTCGCCAAATTACCCACGTCACCAACAAAGCTCAGATAACCCTCGGTCAGTGTTAACCCACCGTCGAGGACTCCCTTAGACTCGAGGTCAACTAACCGGAGGATATTGACGTTATTCCCCTGCGCATCGAACGAACCATTTGGGCCCAAGTTGTTCCCATCGATGATAAATGAATCGCCTATTTTTGCCGGATTATCTAGTGTTACCTGAATACCCTGATAGTTGAGGGCTAGCTCGCCCTCATAAGATCTTTCAGCCAATGTCGTCTCGGTCCTGAGGTCTTTAACCCGATAACGATCTGATGCTACGAACTCGAACTCGATCTGACGTGAACGCAATCCATCAGCTACCGCCACTCCAGAATCTGTGGTTGTAGCTGTCAGTTGGCTCTGTCCCGATCCCGTCACAAATATCAACAAGTCCTCATCAATTTCACCAGAAATCCGAATCTGAGTATCAAGACCGAGTAAATTTAAGTCTGAGGGCTTGCCTTCGGCACCCAAATCGAGACGAATTGCGTCGCCGTCCTCTGACTCAAGTGCCATCGAAATATTCCCAATATAGCTCTTGCTGGTAATACCCAAGGCATTTCCACCCAACCCACTGGATGAGCCACCAATAACGATGTTGGCACCGCCTAGGTTATTGTTACGTAGGATAAAGTTGCCGCTGTTCAGTTTTTGGGCAAATACACCGGTCTGCTCGGTCAACGCATTTATGGACGAAAGCAAATCATCATCGGACGTAAACCGGGTTAACGACTCTGTGTTGATCGATGGGATACTGTATCCATTGATCTGGAGCCCCGCACCGGCATCGAGGCGGAGTCCCTCGCTGGGAATCTCAATCACGTTGTGTGCCTGAATGCTGACACCCGAGTCAGCCAGGTCAATCCATGCCTTCACATCGTCTGCGGATAGTACGCCTGATGCTCCAACTGTAAGCGCCCCCAGGGACGTTCCGTTAATGGAAACATCACCATCGTCAATCACTACCCTATCCGTGCCAGCCGCGTAACCAATGCCTCGCGTAATGAGCTTCGCCATGAATCGTCGATCGCCAGATGCAACTCTGCCTTCATCGATCAAATCTGAAGAGACAAAATCGCGACTCAGGGCCAAATTAGTACTGAGATCACTAGTGAAAAGCTCTGTAGTAATCCGCTTAGCAACTACGTTTCGCTCGTCTTTCAGATCAGAACCGTTATTAAATGTTATGAGCTCTGAGACCCGAGCAGCTAACTCATCTGATACCGTCCCCGGGGCCAAAGCATCAGAAAACCTGACGCGGAGAGTCTGAGCCAAACCATTATAGTTCGTCTCCAACGTGGCCAATTCAACAGCCGAGCCGCCCTGCCCCAGGAACAATGTATTGTTCACCGCAGTGACCGTTCCTAAAGCGGGGTCCGCAAAGGCTGAATTGGTCACGCCGAGCCGGTCAAACTCGGTCGCGGGCTCTAATGTGAAATCAAGGCCACCGCCACCGAAATCAGTGCCGAATGGTGCCTCAAAGAACAAACTATGGAGCGGTAATAAATCTGTTACCTCGACCGCCTCAGCTCGGGCACCGTAAAGCAAATCGAAATTTTTATAGCCCACTAAACCGGTCTGATTCAAATAAGTATCGCTGTACGTAGCGTTCGGGTTGAACTGGGGTAAAACGTCTACCATTGACTCCAACGATCCTAAAGCTCCAGACCCTGTAAGATGTCGACCATCAGTCGTCATGATTTGGAGGGCGTTATCAGATCCCGACTCTGGGTCAAATAGTAAATCAACGCCTGATTTTCCGGCTGGTATGACAGTTACTGGGGTAACCTGCGATGAGGTGACCGCAAGCGGGCGGCCTGTCTCCAACTCATTTAAGTTAAATCTGGCGCCCCTCGGTAACTCAGTAATGGAATAGGAAGCTTTTGGATCAAATGTTCCGCTATTTGTCGCCGAGGGGGTTACCCGGAATAACGAAGAGGTAGCTATTTTTATACCATCATCAAGCGCCAGCTGAATCCCTTGTGCTGCACCAGTGTCCGGGTTCAGGGTAAACTGATCTCCAACGTTTACGTTGCCAGTCACCTGAATCGTGAGGTCGTTCAGTTTCAACAGACCCAGTTGATTTGAAAATCTTGTGGTTCCATCACCGTCAGTCGAATACCAGAGGCCACGCGAACCGTCGTAGAGAACGGCGACCTGACTCGGCTCATAGTCCTCTGGGTTATTAACCACCACCTGAACCTCGTAATCGCCAGAGGACGCGCCACGGTCGACGTCAAAGCTTGGAACTACCTGAAAATAGTCCTCACCAAGATTCCCTTCACCGTCAAGCCCGGTAACCTGAATCGCGTTGACTTCATCGATCAATACGTTAGCTAAGGTATCCAATTCCCCTGTGACGTTAACTAGGGTCTCGGAATAGAAACGCGCGTAGCCAGCGACGCTGCCGCTAGGCAGTCCAGTTAGAGGCTCATTGCTGAGTTCACCCTGTAGCTTGTACTCCAATCGCGCACGATCGTTGTCGACAGGGTCGATGGCCAGTGTTGACGATTTAATTCCGGAAACGAGTCTACCCTTCGTCGAAGACTCCGACAGGGAAACCGTGACCGAGCCACGTTTATCAAATGAGGTTCTGATTTGTACATACTCGGAGAGGTCGCGGAGTAATTGATCACGGCGGTCGAGCAACTCAGGCGCTTGATCCCTTTCAGAGCTTTTTTTCAGCATCTGCCGATTGACTTCGGCGATCTGCTCCGCAAGCGAATTCACCGACCTGACATCCGCCTCGAGAGCGGATAACGATTGATCTCCAAGATCATCCAACTGGCTCGCAAGCCCATTGAATCGGGACGCTAGTGCCTCAGATTCACGCAGCATTATCCCTCGCAGGGCCGGGGAGGCTGGGTCCGTCGAGAGCGATTTTCCTGAAGAGAAAAATTTGTTCAGTGCCGTGGTCAGCCCAATTTTCTCGTCGCCGAGCAAATCCAATAGGCGATTCGCATACTCAACAGCGGCCCCCTGCGATTCTAGGTCCGAGGTCGCCTGCTGCAGTGACGATTCCAAAAAACTATCATACTGCCGAGCGACGCCATCGAAATACGCTCCGGTCCCAATATATCCGTTACCAACGTCTTTTGGTTGGGCCTGACGGATTTCGGTCGTCTGGCGGCTGTATCCGTCTGTACTGAGGTTTGCGATATTATTGGAAACGGTAGACAAAGCCTGTTGCGCAACACCAATACCGCTTGAACCGATACCGAGGAGATCTGACATCAGTCACCTCCCCCGATGAGGAAACGACCTCGATTCAATAAAAACTGTTGTGTTGCCCCTTCAGGAAGTTGGAATCTGTCCGATTCATCGGTTAGGGGTAGTGGATCAGATGTCTGACCATCAACTAAAAATTTTTGATCGCCTTGGTCTTGTTCCTGACCCTGCGACTGACGGATAAAACGCTCGACCATCTGGGCCAATCCTGTTGAACCACGCTCCGACATAGCCATCACGATCTGTTGGTCGTACATCTGCTCGAAGGTTTCAGAGGCCTGGGAATCAAAAAGCCCTCCCTTTTCGACAGTCGCGCGCATCGACTTCATCATCATCTGAAGGAACATTGCCTCGAACTGCTGGGCCGCCTTTTTTATCGCAGCATCATCCGACGAATTATTTGCAGCCTTGGCCTTTAGCTCGCCAAGCCCCGCGAAGTCATAAGATGATTTCGGTCCGATCGCGTCAGTCATCAGATCACCACCAGCTCGGCCCGAAGACTCCCGGAAGACTTCAACGCCTCCAAAATGGAAATCAACGAAGACGGCGTTGCCCCAGTTTGGTTGACCGCATCAACGATCTCCTTCAAATCAATTCCAGGCTTGAATAGAAACATCTTGTTGTTAGGCTCGCTAATTCCAAGCTCGGCATTCTGAAGGGCCATCGTCTGCCCNTGAGCCGCGAACGGGTTAGCTTGGCTCACCTCATTGGTCGCGGATACAGTCACTGTGATCGGGCCATGTGTAACAGCAGCAGCTGTCACCCTAACATTTCGACTTATCACAACCGTCCCGGTACGGCTATTAATCACGACCTTTGCTGCTGGCTCTCCTGGATTGACGTCTAAGTTCTCAATTAATGACAGAAAAGACACCCGAGAGTTTGGGTCCTCCGGTGCGCGGATCGCGATGGATACGCCGTCAAGCGCCTTCGCTGTTTCGTCGCCGAAAATAGTATTCACCTTGTCGACGATTTCTTTGGCCGTCGTGAAGTCGCCGTCTCTTACGTTTAAAACAATGTGCTGAGAGCGATTGAAGGGGGACTCCACCATACGCTCCACGGAGGCGCCGTTCGGGATTCGTCCTGCTGTGGGTACACCGATAACGACCTCGTCACCAGCGCCATTGACCTCAACGCCCGTTGAGGTCAATGCGCCCTGAGACACCGCGTAAACCTCACCATCGACACCCCGCAAGCGGGTCAAGATCAGCGTCCCGCCCCTCAGAGACTCGGCGGACCCGATGGTTGATACGTTGACATCAATTCTTTGCCCCGGCTTAGCAAACGGCGGCAGATCCGCGGTAACCATCACCGCCGCGACGTTAGCCGCTTTAATGCTCGTCGCCTGAACACCGGCAACATCAAAATCTGAAATGACACCGTCTACGTTGACGCCTAGCCGGCTCAACACTGAACGAAGAGATTGTCCCGTGAATGGCACATTACCGCCGTCACCAGTTCCATTCAGCCCAATGACAAGGCCATAACCGATTAACTGGTTAGATCGAACCCCCGCAACATTCGTCAGATCCTTGATGCGATCGGCAAGGGTAGAGTTAGCTATTATTAACAGAATCGTTAGTAACCAGCGCATGATATTCCCCTTTAAAACGGCCACAGACTGAACAATAAATTAGTGCCCCAAGGAGTGCGCTGAGCGTTTGCGCTAGACCCCACACCCTTGTATGTAATCTGCGCACTCGCTATCCGCTTCGATTGCACTGAGTTATCAGGTTGAACGTCACCGGGGCGAATGATTCCCTTCACCTGGATCACCTCTGATCCTGTTGAGAAGTTGACGATCTTTTCGCCGCGGATAAGCAGATTTCCGTTGGGGTAAACCTCGACGACCTGCGCTGTCATAGTTCCCTTAAAGGTCGCGCTCTGGTCCAGAACTCCTGATCCCTCGGAACTTATCTCGTTCTCTTCCTGAAGATCCTTGGACAAGAAGCCGCCGGGGCTGCCCCACTTCGCTATCTGCAAAGGCGAGAACACGTCGTTCTTAGTTTTCTTAGACGCCTTGTTGCTGGCTGTTGCATCGGCGTCCATTGACTCGTCTAGCATCACCATGATCACGTCGCCGACCTGGTAACTCTTCTTCTCACCAAACCAACTGTCAGCGTTAGAGCGACTGAAAATTGAGCCCGTCGGAATAGAAGACGCTACCCTAGGCTGAGGGATCACCGGCGCATACTCTGGCGACGGACCGGCTACCTGCTGTGAGGCGCAACCTGTCACCAAGAATATGAGATAGATAAGGATAAACAAACGCATCAATCAGTTCCTTATAGGTTCTGGTTCAGGAATCGGAGCATTGAGTCGACTGAAGAGATAGCCTTCGAATTGATCTCGTAGGCACGCTGGGTCTCGATCATGTTCACCATCTCTTCAACCACGTTTACGTTAGCCGCCTCGAGTGAACCCTGCGAAATCCGGCCAGCGCCATCGCTATCTGGGTTTGTAACGGTAGGTGCTCCCGAAGCTGACGTTTCTCTGTAAAGATTCTTACCCATCGGCTCTAGGCCAGCGTAGTTCACGAAACGCGTCAACTGCATCTGACCGATTACCTCCTCAGCCGCGTTTCCGTATGGCTGAATCGAAACCGTCCCGTCCTCCCCGACGCTAATGGACTCCGCATTTGCTGGGATCACTATCGATGGCTGGATGGGCATACCATTCGCTGTAACCAACTCTCGGTCGACAGATAATTTAAACGAACCGTCACGGGTATATGACATCGTTCCGTCGGGTTGCAGTACTTGGAACATACCCTCACCTTGAATCGCAAAATCCAACGCGTTCTTGGTCTGGATCATCGATCCTTGGTTGTAATTTTTCTCCGTGGAAACAATCCTCACCCCAGTACCAATCATGAGACCCGTGGGAGAGATATTGTCTCCACCGGTCGAACCACCGGCCTGACGTATGTTCTGATACAACAAGTCCTCGAAAACAGCTCGATCTTTCTTGAATCCAACAGTATTCACGTTAGCGAGGTTGTTCGATATCACACTCATGCGCATCTGCTGCGCATCAAGTCCGGTTTTACTTACCCAGAGTGAGGCTTCCATTTGGTGTCTCCTATGACAAACTCAGCATGCTCTCGCCGCTGGTATCGTTATCTTTCATTTCACGGATGATCTTGGTTTGCATCTCGAACGAACGCATGTGATCGATGAACTTGACCAAAGTGTGCACTGGGCTTACGTTTGAACCTTCGATAGTCCCAGGTGTTAACGACGCGACACCCGTCCCGGGCTCAAAAACTTGACTGTCTTGCGTGTTGGTCATTGGCTTAAAAAGGCCATCCGTCCGTCGAGCGAGGTCAACATTTGTAGCGTCTCGGATACCTAAAACCGCGAGTTCTTGGAATCCATTGGCGGGGAGCATCGAATCAAAACCTGTAATCCTCCCATCAGTATTGATCTGGTAGGAAATACTCCCCTGTGGGAGTTGTATCGGCTTTAGCGAGTCATCTAGGACCAGGTGTCCCTCTTGTGTTCTGAGGAAACCCTCCGGATCGAGAGTCATATCACCACGTCGAGTCCATGCGACCTCTCCATTATCCGCCAACACCGGCAGAACAGTTTTATTGTCCATCGCGATGTCGAGCGGCTTATTCGTTACGATCCTTGGTCCATGCTCCAGGTCAATGAGTGGCGACGTCACTGCGCGAGGAAGGTATCTTGTATCGAAACCATCGCCCTCGGTTCGGATCGCACGGTTCGCTAGTTGGAATGCCTTCTTGAAACCCGGCGTGGACACGTTCGCAAGTTCATGCGTCATGTTTTGCCGGTCAAGTCGGTACTCCGACATCGCCATATTTGCTGTGAATACCAAACGATCCATAATGAATTCCCGCTAGCTCTCGCTATTAGCTCCTGATGTTGATAATGGTCGAGGTCAAGGTCGATGACGTCTCAATCGCTTTTGCGTTGGCCTGGAAGTTCCGCTGTGCGGTAATCAGGTCAACCAGCTCTGACGTCAAATCGACATTAGCCCTTTCCCTTGCACCAGCACGGATCGTGCCAAATCCAGCACCGCCTGGCTCACCGAGTGTCGGACGCCCAGATTCATTGGACTCTAGGAAGGTTGAGTCCCCCAACTGACGTAACCCATTAGGTGTCGAGAAAGTGGACAATACGATTTTTCCTTTGAGACCCTGGGTGCCATTCGAGTACGAAGCTGTTACCAAGCCGTCATCTGCGATGTCCACCGCGACCAAAGAACCATTCGGCTGACCATTCTGGCTCTGTGAGTTCACAGAAAAGTCACCTGAGAACTGAGTAGATCCAGCGTAGTCGATATCAATGTTGAGGGTATTACCCGAGCCACCGATCACGACGTTATCGAGGGATATTCCACCGAGTGGAGATATCAGGTTACCAGCCGTATCGAAGGTCAACTCACCCTTGTCTAAGAACAGGGGACGAAACTCTGGATCGTTCGTAAACTCGCGGCTCCCAGGTAATTCGGAAAAACCGGAAGTTATGTCAGTACTGTACTCCCGGAATACCCCGTTCTCGTCCTTTGTCACGTAGATTGGCCGCCCGTTCGATGTCTGCTCCGAGACTGGTGGTCGATACGTTGAGGTCTGACCAACACTCGAATCAATACCTTCGAGGCCATACCGCGATGACCCTGATACCTGGAAGAACGAAGAATCCCCGCTGGTTCCAGAAGTGAACGTGAATATTTCGTTCGTCTGGTCAAAATCGACCACAACGCCGGATATTGAATTTCCACGGTTGTCCTGCATCGCGTTGATTCTGTTCTGAAGCGCTGTCTTGAAACTGTTCAAGTTGTAGTTTCCAACAGGCAGACGAAACGTTTCCGTTACATTATCGACGGTTACTGTAAATTGGTTGGATAAATCGTCGGTGAAAAACGTCTCGTCCGGGTCGATACTAACGGGCTTACCAAATACCTTTGCGGCAGTCGATACCACCCCTCGAACAGCCGTTGAGCCCTCCTCTGCGACTACCTCAAGTACGGCCGACGGGTTATCGGAATCAAAGCCAAATAATGTTTTAGCATCAGCAGAAACGTTTGTGATTCGCATCGCGGATGTATCACCTGTCTCGCCGCTCGCGATGGTAAAGGTTCCACCAACTCCTCCCTCTTCCGTATTGGGAAGAAACTCAACCAATACACCATACCGCTGCTGACCCGAGTCTCTCGAAAGCTGCTCAGAACCGTTTGGAACAACCTCAGCCGGATACCGGCCTCTAGAGTCAATCGTAAAATCAGAGGATTGGGTCGTCAGGCCGAATAATGTATTGGGCACCAAGCTGCCAGTGAGTGAGGCTTCCGCTGGTACGTTTGTGATACGGAGCTTGCTTGAGTCATCCTCAGGTGAGAAGACGAAGCCCTTAGACGCTCGGCTGTACTCTACCGAGATGTGTGTATTTGTTGCCTCGCGGATTTGACTTGTAATCTCAGCCGCCAACGATTCCTCTGTATATTGAGTGCTCGCAGGGATAAATACATCAACCACCTGTAATGGTGTGGAGGTTTCCTCGGTCCCGGTCACATCATCACCGTCCGCGTCAAATAAAATACGGAATTGACGGTTCGCATCGGAACTGACGTTAAAGAAACGCTGGTCACCAAACTGACGATTAATCTCCTGTGTCATTAGCGCCGCAACCTCTTCTCCAGAAAGCGCAGAATTCTCGGGACGGGTCATCGCTGAGAGATCGACCATAATCGCATCAGTCGCGTTGGCGTCATTGGGGTCCTCGTCGATGGTTAGCTCGAAGGCCTGTGAAAGGTCAAATGCCTCCACTCCATTGGTCGAGATCTGAGTAACGTCACCTGAAGCTAGGGCAGTCACTACGTCAGACACAACACCACTCAACAAGTTCTGACCAGTGCTCAGACCCGTCGGCTCCTCGTCAACTGTGACCGTGAAATCGGTTCCATCGATCCGGCTCACCACAAACTGGAATGCGTCGGTAGTGGATGCAGAGATTCGATATCCTGTCCCTGCTGCTGAACCATTCAGAGCCTCTACTATCTCCGCAGTGGTTGGGGTCGACGCTAGTACTGAACCATTTGTTGTTGATGCCGAGTAAGAGGTCGTTAGCTGGTTTGAATTTGTGGATATGTGCTCGTGCAAGGCCGCATCACCACTAAGAGCGTGGTCGCCTCCGAGCGCTACTTTGAAGTTGGTGCCGTCAGCACGAATGGCCTTTATCAGATTGGTATTCAAGGTGTTGCCACTCGTATCCTGCTCCAACTCAAAAGAGTATTCCGTATTGGTCAGGCCAGTTGCGGTTGCTGATAGTGCCGTGCCGCTTACCGACGAGATATTTTCGGTCAAGGCGACGTCCCCCGACGCGATCGAGTTCCTAGCACCAAGCTTGAGTGTAAATTGTTGCGAAGTACTGTAGTCCGAGTCTCCGTCAGACAGCGACGCACCGGCACTATTCCAAGTCATCGCAAACGTAGAAGTCTCATCCACCGAATGAGAGGTCATGAAGCCTACTTTAAATGAGTTAGTCTCGTCGAATCTGTTGTCACCCGAAACACCATTGGTGATGATAAGTTTGGTGCCCGCCGTGTTAGTCGCAAATACGAGACTTGAATCGGTGGCAGGGTTTGCGTTGAGGTAACTAACAAGCGTCGCCAAGTCGACATCGTCTGACGCGACTCCAACAATCTTCTCGCCCACGCCGTCGCCCGTCAATGCGACGGCTGCGCCAGCAGTAGCATCGGTCGATGATGCGGCCAATTGTATAGTGTTTGCGTCAACGGCTATCACATAGTAGGTGCCCGCCGCAAGTCCCGTATCGGCGGCCGTCGCGCTGTAGGTTACCTGGTCACCCGTACTGTAACCATGACCGGCTAATGTAATGCGATCGGTCAGCGGAGCGACGTCGGTTCCACCGGTCCAAGAAACCGGACTAGCTTCGAGTGCCTCGAGATCGTCGGCATTGACTGAATGGGTAAAAATGTCACCCGCCTCAGTAGTAAACTCCAGACCAATTACACTCGGCGTCTCGCCACCAGTCGTATAGCTGAGGTCATTCATCCCCGTGACCGACAAAGTCCTGCTGGGCCGATCTTGCGATACCACAATGCCACTGCTTGTTGCTGACAGTGTGAATGGGGAGACGGCCGGTCCATTCAGTCCAGCCACAACATCCGCGAGAGTTGCTGCGTCACCAAGGGAAGTCAAAGTAGCTGGCGTCGTTCCGTCAGCCGCATAGGTTGCGACGTTATTGAAGGTGTATTCCTGGCCTTCAGCCGACGTAACAGTAAACTCAAGAAGGTCGGTTGAAATGAGATCCTCCACGCTCGACACCCCGATCACAGCATTCGCGCTGTTCAGAGACGTAACGATTTGAGCTGCCGAGGCATCTGCGGGTAACGCAGCTGTTGTAAATATAGCGGCATCTGCCCCAGAAGTTCCATCCTCTTGCAGTTTGATGGACACTACGTCCCCAGACTCGACGTCCCCTGAGTTAACAAACCCGACATATCCGCGGGCAGCCGTCGTGGTTTTGAGTGTTGTAGCCTCAGAGAGGCCTCCACCGAGGTCCGCCGTCAACGTCATCTGAATCGATGCATTGGTGCCAACATTTTCTAACTCATCACGGTTCACGGTGAGAGTCTGTGACGCAACTATCGGGGCAAAATTCTGGCCCGCCTCGTCACTCAAATACGGTAATTCTACAAGGCCTCCCTTTGCTTTCGCTGGCTCAGAGACGTTGGGTGACGAGAGGTCGTCAAGGTTATACTTTTGGAAGACGAGGTTATCGTTCAAGACTACAGGTAGCTCGTTCTCTGGCACGATGTTCCCGTATTTATCTACAAACAGCGGGGTCCCACTTTGAGCGGTTGCCTGGCCTAGTGCTGGTGTAATCTCCTGTCCATCGAGCACCACATGCGTCTGCCACTTGTTGAATGGCTCGTTGGCTGAGGCTACACCTACCCTGCGGTAGAAGAATGTCAGCAAGAAGTCGTTACCATTCTCATCAAAAATTGTTATGGCTGCCGACTTCGCATAGGTCGACGAATCTTCTGGGTTGAATGGCTTTATCTGCTCGAGGTTATTCTCGTCGATTGTTGTCAACGGCAACGACTCGGCAGGAAAGTTAATCGCAAAGTCAATGTTATCGGTGGCAACAGCCTCGCCAGTCGTCTTCGGTGCGATAAGTAACGGAATCAGCTCGGCCTTAAAGTCGGCCTTACCGAGTGAGTCAACCGATGCAACTTTTAGAAACTGGCCAGCCGAGTTGACGACCGTATTCTGTTCGTCTAGCAGAAATGAGCCGTTACGAGTAAATAGATCCTGACCGTCGGCTGATCGCAGGGGGAAGAAACCCTCACCTGTTACCGCGAGGTCTAGCGAATTTCCGGAGAGCTCGATGTTGCCCTGCGAGAACTCCTGGGTCACCTGCTTCAGTGCTGTACCCTGACCAACGACGGTCGACGCTTTCTGTAATGGGGAGGTGGCAAAAATGTCACCAAAGTCAGACCGTGACCGCTTAAAGCCTGTCGTTCCTGCGTTGGCAATGTTGTTTGATGTCACAGACAGCTGTGTTGTTGCAGCGTTTAGACCAGTCAATGAGGTAAAGAACGACATCTCTTATTCTCCAGTGTTTACAGTTTTAGTGGATTCAGCAGGCTCACTGCCTGCCTCTTGACCAATTCGTGTTACCTGGTCCATCGGGATCACAGCCCCGCCAGCCAGGTTAAGGTTTAGGTCACTGTTTAGGGCGTCCCAAGATACGGTCTCGACACGCGAATAAGTTGAAGGAATAACGGCTTCCGATTTTCCACTAACAACAACGTTACCTCGGACAACATAGGAGCCAGCCTGCGCCGATGTTCCGTCGGCTTTACGACCATCCCAAGCGATATTCAGCGTACCCGAGCCCTGGGGCCCGACCACCATCGAACGCATCAGTGCGCCCGACACAGGATCATAGATACCCACCTCGACCTGATCAGCTCCATACGGAAGATTGAATTCAATAGCAGACGCGGTAGAGCCATCGGTGGTGATGCGACCCGTCTGTCCAAACACGGATTTCCCGACCAAATTTGCGCCCGTCATGATGCGATCTGACCGGATGACATCGGCAACATCGGATAAAGAGGTCGACATGTTCGTTATCCCTTCCAGTTGCGAGAACTGTGCTAGCTGCGCAACAAACTGCTCATTTTTCATTGGATCAAGTGGGTTCTGGTTTTGAAGTTGAGTCGTCAACAACGTCAAGAACGCATTCCGATCCAACCCATCATCTCGCACAGTTTTCACTAAATTGGCTTCGTCATATTCCTGTTTTGTCAATATGCCCGTGTTGGCAAATGAGATATCTGTTTCCATAGTTAAGCCTTCGTAATATCTAGAGTACGCATCATCAGCTGTTTCGCTGTATTGACCACTTCAACGTTGTTTTGGAATGAGCGAGAGGCTGCAACCATTTCAACCATCTCGGTAACTTCATTAACATTCGATAACCAAATGAAACCTTCCTCGTTCGCTTCGGGGTTACCGGGATCATGAACCTGCCGGACTGGGTCTATCGTATCTACGATCTGATTGACCTTTACTCCACCGAGACTTTGGAAACCTGCATTAAGATCAGCTTGATCCACCAACGCTTTAAAAACAGGCCGCTTAGCTCGATAGGCTTCTTCTTCCACACCAGAGACGGAGCCAGCGTTAGCTAGGTTCGAAGCTGTGGTATTCAAACGGATTGTCTGCGCGTTCAACGCTGTCCCAGCAATCCCAAAAACATTCTTAAGCATCAGAGACCTCCCTAATCACCGCGCAATGACTTCCGAATCCCGGAAATACGACTTTCTAAAAACTGAAGAGTTGCTTGGTAATCTGCTGCCGCTTGACCGTACTGAGCCTGTTCGACAGAAATTTCTACCGTATTGCCGTCTACCGATGAGTTGTACGGCACACGATAGAGAAGACCGTTTGAGCTCTCAGTTTCACCGGTTCCAAAATGACGGGCATTAGTCGCGGCCATCGGGGTAGGGTCAGATGCCGCCATGATCTTCTTAAAGTCAAGATCACGCGCTTTAAAATGCGGTGTATCCGCGTTCGCGATGTTTGCTGCAATCAACTCCATTCGCTTGTTACGAACAGATACTGCCTGCTCATGGATTCCTAATGGGTTTTCAAACAATTTCATGTTCGGCCTCTAAAGTTCCCCGTCACTTAACCGATTCTTGTCGAATAAATGACATTTACAGGCTCACTAAAGCAATTGATGTGCCAAGTGTTTCAAAGCGAGAAAGACCGGCAGGTTCTGATTCGGTGCGGCAATAAACACTGCCCGTTTCCGGCAAAAGCTTGCCGAGATTTGCAGTTGCAATTCGTGACACGCGCTACATACTGGATGGATGCAACTCACGCGCGTTATTTCAATCTTATATATCGGCGTTTGGGCGCCTCTCGCTAGTGGTGCGTTTCCCGGTGGTGGGGTCGCGCTTGTCAATGAAGCGACCAGTTGGGTCAGTCAAGAGACTGGCTTGCCGAGCGGTGTGATACAGATGTCAGCGCCCGATCGACGAGTTCCTATTAAGCACTGTGAAAAGACTTTGAAGTTTAGGTTCCCATTCAAAGGAAACCAACGGACTATTGAGGCCGTTTGCCAGGAACCCTCATGGAAACGATTCATTCGTGTCAAAGTCAATGCAAATACAGAGGTAGTAGCAGCAGCACAAGACTTGCCACATGGACATATTTTAAATGCGTCAGACTTGAAGCTTGTCCCCTATTTGATGAGTATCGACGGAAGCTATGCGGATCCCAACGTTCTCGTCGGTTTAAAATTAGTTAGCCCCATAAATACAGATACCATCATCGATCAAAGTATGGTGATTAACCAGATGGCCGTATTTACAACAAACCGAACGTATGAAGCTGGTGAATTAATTGAACGAACCGGCTTAACTCGTGTTGAAACAGAAAATCCGCCAGAAAATGCCCTCACCAAGTGGCCCACGGGTGTGATTACGGCGTCAGATTATCTTGAGGCCAACCAGACGCTATCAAAATCAAACATTGAACAATCCGAATACGTTGTTGTCGCCTCTACGAATATTATCAGGGGTCAGGTAATTAACCGGAACTTAATCATTAGAACTCTTCAGCGCAAAAAGCAAATCGGAACTCAAACGTTATCAATGCTTGAGGAGGCCATCGGTCTAGAGGCGACACGCACTATTCGATCTGGAACCACTTTATCCGTGTCAGACGTAGCGGCTGCGGATCTAGTCCGTAAAGGTGAAAAAGTAACGCTAGTGGTGACACGGGGCGCCTTAACTATCACAGTCGATACAATCGCAATGGAGGACGGAAAAATTGGTGAACAGGTTGAGCTAACCAACGCCGAGTCAGGAAAAGTTATCCGGGGGATAGTGTCAGGCCGTCATCAAGCGAGGGGAATAGGCCCTTAAATGAACCCGAGTTATTTTTTTTAAAAAAAATGTTAAAGTTTTCATTAGTGAAGCCGATTCTTTGATCGTATAGGAATTCCGACAGTGAGGAGACGGATATGGCAGATTCAGTTACAGGAGTAGGAGGGCGTCCGCTTACTTCGATTAAATCAGAACAACCAAAGGGAGACGTGGCTGGTGTTCGTTCCGACAATAACGAGGCTTCGGTAAACGTCGAAAAGCCGGATACAGATCGTGTCGAACTAAGTACTGCAGCCCAAACTGAGCTCGATAAGGCCGGCTTTGATGCAGAGAAAGTTGAGCGTATCAAGCAAGCACTAGCTGACGGAAACTATCCAATTGATACGCGTCGGATCGCTGAAGGATTCTCTGATATCGAAAAACTGCTCTAGGGAGTGAAATGCACCTGCCGGACCTGCAAGTTCTCTTTAATTCGGTAAAGCGTTTGGACTCGCTCCTCACAGATGAGTATGAAGCGCTTAAAACCCAAAAGCTTGATGCGTTCGAGGCCTTGCAGCAGGAAAAGATACCCCTACTCCAGGCCCTCTCTTCAAGTGGTATCGTACAAAATCCTGATCAACCAAAAGATCCATCGCGGCTTGAAGATCTTGCTAAGAATCCGCTATGGGACGACATCACCGACGTTTTAGAACGATGCAAGAAGTCTCATCAACGAAATGAACTTTTAATCTCCAAGCAGCTAGACGCTATAAAAGGCGCACTTTCAACACTTCAAAATCAAGATCCTGCCGGCTCTTTAGAGCTCTACACAAAACTCGGGCACGTAAAATCCTCCCGACGTTCGATCCTGTCGGACGATGCGTGATTTCCATAATACACAAGCCAGTGGGCTACCCCGCATCTCAATTGCGGTATTCGGGATGTTCCTGGCAATTGCGTTACTCAACCTAAGCCAAACGAGTCTGAGGCAATGGGCTCCTCGACCAAACATCGAGTGCGATAATGGAGAAACGGTTCACCGCTATGCAGAAGTGAATGCAACTCGAGTAAATATCAGAGACCTGCCCACTGTCTTCTCAAACGTTTTGACACAAAAATCGGCTCCAGATCGGATAACTGTTGTTTGTGAATTTGGAGTCTGGTCACGGATTGAACTCCTTGACCTTGGACCCGAAACCTGGATTTCAATGGGGCTTATTACCCTGGTTGCGAAGCAACCGCTCACGCCTCGCATGAGGTTCGTCTACTTGGGCCTCCTAGTTATTGGGGCAATGGGTCTTTTGATCGCTTTATACCGACCAGGTTGGATCGCTAAAACCATCGATTTGTTGCTACAAACCCAAGACCTGCCAGCACACGCCAAACCGTTGATTTCTGTCGTACCCCAGTACCATCCCATTAGGGACAGAAAGAGTTAACCATCTGGCTTAAGTCCGTTCATCCAGTAGGCCCATGACAGCATTACAGCAACAGCATGGTAGAGCTCTTCTGGAATCTCTTCAGAAAGACCAACGTTTGATAGTGCCGCAACCAATTGTGGATCTTCAGCAATAAAAATATCATGCTTTTTTGCTTCCTCGATAATCTCAAACGCAAGCTCTCGAGATCCCTTTGCAAGAACAGTCGGTGTCTCTTGTTGGCCATATTCGAGCGCAATGGCCTCTTTTTCGAATCGCTTCATGCTTTAGCGTCCAAATGAGGCATCCCCTCAGACGACAGCTTTTCAAAGCCTGGTCGCGGTGACGCGAAAATCTGCATCGACTTCACACGTAAATCGTGCTCCATTAATGCTTCTTTTAAATCCATCTTCGATTTCTTTGCCAACGCTGCAGTTTGCTCTTCTTTGGCCCAAAATGTGAGTTCAACATCTGTTCCCGAAAATGAAGATTTCATCCAGACCTCACCTAGGCTATCGAGAGATGTATGTAAATTCAGAATCCATAAACGCTTGATCTTGTCCCCGTCGGTGACATTTTTTCTCTCAAATAACAACTCAACCGGCGGCTGATCACGCAGCAACAATAGGGCTACCAAACCGGATTCACGAATATGTGATTGCGGAAGTGCCTCAATTTGCAGACTCTCAATCTCCGTAACAAGCCCGGCAATACGCGATGTCAACTCAGATTGTTGCGGAAGAAGCCGCAAAATCTGCCGGAGCCATGGCTTCAGCATACCGCCCCGAAGAGCCACACCTTCTAGTAAGGCTTTTTCATTACCCAATGCACCAAACTGAATCGCATTCTTGATGAGATCACCCGTAAGCTGATTTGACGGCAAGCGATTTGTGTTTAATCTCTTCGCTTCATCGGTCAAGCCGACTGCTATCAAAAAACTCTCAAGACCCTGAGGAGCAAAAAGACTCTGTATCTGGGGTCTCGCCATATTACGGGTCAAAATCGCAGCCAAAGCTGCAGATAATCCTGATGTCGAAAGCGCCTGACTAGCTTGTGGCTGCTGCGACAGCTGCGGAACAAAAGCAAGTCCTTCCTTGGTTTGAATCACGCGCAGTAAAACCTGGCCCTCAGGGAGTTTCATGTGGGACGGCAGCGGAAGCCTATACTGGCCGAGCTGCAATGCCATCTTATCACCGCTTGATGCAACTAGCGCTTGCACCACCTCACCTGGCTTCAGACCAAGCTCACCGGCAATTGGCTGACGGATTGGCACACTGGTTGGTAAAGCGTCAGGTGCTATCGCACGTGGAACAGCTGCGGAAATATCTGGTATCAGCATCGGTTTCTCACCCCCTATAGTCTGTATCGACCGCGCTACTGATTTTGCCAGCTCTGAGGGTAATTTGGCATACCCTAGTGATTCGCCGGATGAGACCGATGTACCAAGGTATTGGTCAACATTTAAATAATTTACTGCCAATGTCTGCGACACCTGATGAGCGTCAACTCGGGAGATCGCTTGCAGCAATGGTGGTAGTGGCGATGCTGGAACTTTCCCGACGACTGGAGAAGGCCGTGATGCACTAAAGTTCATGGGCTCGTTACGCAATACAATCTGCATAGGTTCGGGTCGAGCTACCTGGCCCATCATCACTAATTGCTGATCGGATATCACACGAATGTGTAAATTTATCTGTGGATTTACCTCCAGAATACGCAAAAGCTCGGGAATTGATGGCACACGAAGTCTGTATTGATTGGGATATACTTGCCCCCAGATGATCGGTTCCCGCGAAACTGGATCTATGGTGAGAACGGCTGTCTCTGAACGGGTGCGCAAAATCGCGCGTGCTACTGGGTCAGCCAGGGTAATTCGTAGTGTGTGCGTAAGTTGTCGAGCAGTATTTTCTGAACCAATACCGCCCGGTGCAGCCAAATCCATATCAAGGGTACCGGACCCATCCGGCCTTCTTATCCGATACATTCTTTTTCAGACGGCCCGGCATATTCTTAAAAACCACACGACGAAGATCATCAATATCAGGTACCTTCAACACGACGCCTGCATACATCCAATTTGGATTATTGCGACGGAAAGCGTGCGGATTTGCCCTCACAAAGGCTTTTCTTAGCAAATCACGTTGAAGCGGTGAATTGGGCGCAACCTTTCGAATTACCATGTCCAACGTTTCGCCCCGACGAACTCGATAAGTTCCTCCGGTCTTTATAGTATCTGGTAAGGTCTGTTTACCGGTTGAAACATCATGCTGAGATGCACTAGGAACTGGGACTCGCATAATCTCAACATCTTTAATGTCCTTCAATAAACGACTCACGGCCTTGTCTACGGACATATCAGTTGCCGCCACGGACCCAGCGAACACAAATGTTACGATTGCTAAACACCAACGCATCATATTCATCCTTCCTAAAACGGCAGCGCGACTTTACCAGTCGCGTCTGTCAGTTGAGCACCGGCGGCATATTGAATGGTCGCTGAATCAGCTTCGACACTTACCACCTGGGCAAGTGATAATTCGGCCAATGTACCAGGTTCTAGCACACGGCTAGGGATTCGCTCTCCATCAATAACAAGCAATCGATCACCTGCCGCTAGACCAGCAGTAATCCCACCATCGATTTCGACCCTACCATCCGTTTCAGTAAGTTGAAAATTAACAGGCTGGCACATCGCGTACTCATCTAAAGTGTTTGCCCAGTCGTTAACTACTGCTTGGATCTGACTCATCATCGCATCAGGCAATTGCTGGCTGGTGTAGGTTACTGGTCGCAATGGAACACGAATATTTGAAGTGGCTGACCATATGACTTCGCCCGTTTTAACTTTCGTTAGATGAACTGCCATAAACATCCAGTCTTCAGTAAAAACCGATGGTTTTCCTCGAAAGAATAGACTTACAGGATCTGATCCCGGAACGCGTTTTTTCTTATGATCTTTTGGTTTTGTACCCTTGGTTACGGCGACAACCAACTCAAAGCGAGCTGGGTTGGGCCGAATCCCGGATACAAGACTCTGATAATGCCCCGTCTTGTGTAACTGTCCTTTTCCATACCAATAATCTGATTCATTAAAATAAGTAAATAATTTGCTGCTTAATAATGACGCGCTCGCAGCCAAAGTTTGATCCAACCCTGTCACAGCGCCCTGTGGCATTTCTGCAGGTAATATTCGAACAGTTCGTCGCAGGTGATCATCTTTAATAAAGCACTCGGGCAACAAGCCTTGTTTGTCATTAAGCGCAATTTCAACCCTCGGCTTTTGTATCTCGTCAAGATATCTCTGGACTTGGATACCGCGCACTCGCATCGAAGATTGAACCATTAGGCTCTCATGTAATTGCCCCTGAGCATCAAGCCAGGAGGTATTTATAACCTTCGATTCTGTTGCTTGCGCCTCTGATACAAGGGCCTCCTTAATTGCAACCAAAGTGGATTGGTCTGAGCTGAAGTCAGGATTCCCAGCACCGTGACTACCGGCAACAGATGTTAAAGGGAGTAGCGCACCGGAAAATAACACCCCGATAAACCAATCTAGGCGATTCATCGATTACGACCGGTTACTGGTGAGAGAGGCCAGATACAGTGCTCGAAGATCATCCACCACGGTTTGATCCAACGACATCGTAGTCTCGTAAGTGTCTTCACCGACGGGCGCGATACTCACCACCTTCGCGCCATAAATAACACCCTCGACTTGAGTACGGAACGTATCACTCAAAACAGCCATATCAGCAACAGTGGTTGTTGCGTCAAGGTATTGGCCATAGACCTGCTCAGTCAGACCCCGGTATGCGTCAAGCTTAGACGCCCTAATGGCCAACAAACGCTGTTGCGCATCAACATCTGAGGGCTGCACACTGATCACTGCATACCCCGTCGAACGAATGGCGCTTCTGCGTTCAACAACAGGAATCACTTTCGTTTCGACTCGTGTTTCAACGGGTGGTTGCATCAGGGCGGCAGTATTTTGCCCCGGCGGCGTCATAGTGACGCTACATCCTGAAACCAGCACTACTATTGCTATAGCAGCCAATCTAACCATATTACGCATGTCGTAATCCTCAATTTAAATTGCCGAATTCGGTGTCAATACATCCAATGAAGCATGATTGGTGCCAATGCATATATTGCCTCTGACAATGTATATCGGCAGATCCTCGAAAAATTTTACGACAGGGCGATTAGTTTCCGTTGGCATTGAAAACGGCAAAAGTTGGCACTCGTCTTGCAACCTTATACGAAACACGTACTCATCCATCGTATATAGATTTTTAAATAACTGAAAAATAGGGGATTTTTATCGTGCAACTCGCTCTGTCAGATATCCGACAGTCAATTCCACAAGTAGATTGGAAGGCTTTGGGTATTCCAGCACTTGTGCTTTTGATTATAGCGATGTTGATCCTACCCCTACCGACATTCTTACTCGATATCCTCTTCACGTTAAATATCATGATCGCCTTGATTGTCATTATGATCGCCATTCACACAGAAAAACCATTAGATTTTTCAGCATTTCCAGCAGTACTGCTTTTCGCGACGATGCTACGTCTTTCCCTCAACGTGGCATCGACGCGTATTGTTTTAGTCAATGGTCACGAGGGAACGGATGCTGCAGGAAAAGTTATCGAAGCCTTTGGTAAGTTCGTGATCAGTGGTAACTACCTCGTTGGGTTTATCATCTTTGGTATCTTAATGATTATTAACTTTATCGTTGTAACCAAGGGTGCAGGCCGTGTATCTGAGGTCATCGCGCGTTTCACGCTTGATGCGATGCCTGGAAAACAAATGGCCATCGATGCAGATTTAAATAGTGGCGTGATTGATCAAGATGAGGCAAAAAAACGTCGCACTGAGATATCTCAAGAATCGGATTTCTTTGGCTCCATGGATGGGGCTAGTAAGTTTGTTCGCGGCGATGCTGTAGCTGGTTTATTGATACTTATTATTAACATCCTGGGCGGCCTGATTATTGGTATGACTCAATATGACATGTCTTTCAATGATGCTGGTGAAATCTATGTACTCTTGACCATAGGCGACGGTCTAGTCGCACAAATTCCGTCTTTGATACTGTCTCTTGCGACCGCTATTGTCGTGACACGCGTGACAACGAGCGAATCCATGACTGACCAGACAACAGGACAATTAGCGAACCCAAGCGCACTGTTCATCACGGCCGGCATTTTGACTCTTCTCGGCATCATCCCAGGAATGCCATCAACGGTCTTTATTATGTTGGCGTCGATCTGCGCTGCTATAGGATATCTAGTATATCGTTCAAATCCAGCGAGGGATGAGTCTGAGGACGAGATGCCCCTCGATAATGCATTTCAAGCAAACGAAGAACAGGAAATTAACTGGGAAGATGTGAGCCAGGTTGATCTTATCAGTCTTGATATTGGGTATGGCCTGATTCCACTGGTAAATACAGAAACCGGTGGTCAACTATTGACTCGTGTGAAAGGTGTTCGTAAAAAATTATCAACAGAACTTGGATTCCTCGTTCAACCTGTCCGCATCCGAGATAACCTAGATCTTGAACCAAACACCTATCATCTGATGGTAAATGGTGTTGTTCGCGGCCGAGGTGAAAGCCATGCTGGAAAAGAACTAGCTATCAATCCGGGCCATGTCTCAACGCCGCTTGAGGGAATTGCAACCAAAGAGCCCGCATTCGGTCTAGATGCGTACTGGATTGAGCCGTCTCAGCGTGATTACGCAAGAACACTCGGCTACACCGTCGTGGATGCGCCAACGGCAATCGCAACACATTTAAACAGTATCTTGTACCAAGCAGCGCCCGAGTTATTAGGTCATGATGAAGTTCAACAATTACTGGACAAAACCGCCGAGCGCTCACCTAAACTTATAGAGAACTTGGTCCCGAATAAACTGAGTCTCGCTACTGTGACGCGGGTACTCCAAAACCTCTTGCGTGATGGTGTCTCAATCCGGGATATGCGAACAATTCTCGAGGTGTTAAACGAAGAGAGTATAAAGATTCAGGACCCGGATGAACTGACTGCGCTTGTCAGACCAAAACTTGGCCGGATGATCGTACAAAATCTTGTAGACATGACCGACGAAATGCCTGTCATGACTCTGGACCCACAACTTGAACAAATGTTACATAACGCTGTTCAGCAGTCGCACCAAACGAAAACCTTGACTATCGATCCAGAACTAGCTGAAAGCCTGTTTAGGTCAATACGTCAGGAAACACAAAAAATTGAGGAACAAGGCAAGCCAGCAATCTTAGTTGTATCACCTGCAGTACGCGCGTGGTTGGCAAATCTGGCTCGTCCAAGAATCCCAGATCTCACGGTCTTATCATATACAGAAATCCCAGAAGATCAGGCCGTCAATGTGATAGCCACCGTGACAGCTCAAGTCGGACAAACAGAGTAAGGACATTACATGGAACTGAAACGCATACTCGGAAAAGATAACAGACAGGCGATGGAAGAAGTCGTTCGACTATACGGACCCGACGCATTGGTCGTCTCTGGTCACAAATTAAATGGTAAATTTGAGCTGATCGTTGCTGTTGATATAGAAGCAGACTCGAATCTAATAGATGTGCCCGACACAGAACTTACGATGGATGCTCCAAAATCACCAGCACAAAAAGTTGCAGAGATATCATTCAAGAAAGTGCTACATGACCGCGAAGAACCTACTTTCACTGAAGAATCATCAACAACTCACGAGTCAGTCCGCGCGCACGAAATCGTTGAATTATTTCGCGAAGAGATCCAAGTATTGAAGCGGGAAATTCAAGAGACAAGAAAAGCATCTTCGTGGCATATGCAAGTCGCTAACCCACAGGCACTGACGGCTTGGCAAAGGGCCCTCATGGATCATCCTATGCCCAGCCGGTTGAGAACATTATTGATCGATTCATTGGCGGACGTTAGTGACACGGACGAGGCGGAAGCGCAATTACATGCCATTCTGAACGAGAGTCTGAACACAGTTACTGAGTTACCTGACGATATTTCTGGAATACACGTATTTTTTGGCCCATCAGGATCCGGTAAGACGACGCTTCTCGGAAAACTAGCCCGTATGGTCATCGATCGTGTAAATCCAGAGCAAGTTGCGATCGTGAGTTACTCAGATCAAAAAATTGGCGCATGGAATCAAATGCAACTAATGGCATCTCAGTGGGGCATTAATTGTTATCGAGCAAATTCACCAGATATGCTGAAAACGGTCCTGCGAGAAGTAGCGGACTTTGATTGCATTCTAATCGATACCAGCGGCGTAAATATTGCACGGCATCATGCTGAGATTTCCCAATATGCGCCGGAAGCACTGATGCATTTGGTTGTAACAACTGAGATTTCTCGGTCATCAATCGAAAGACTCTTCAACAAGGCTCTATCTTGGGATAGCGTGAATATGACCAAACTAGACGAATCCAACGATGCTTGGATACTAATTGATGCTCTACTACAACGCAGTGATCTGCAGCTTTGGTTGCAATCTACATCGGATCAGATTAACCGTCCCGCAGCACTCATCAATACAGCAAAATGGTTGGCTGATGTGATCAAAACCGTAACGGTTACGGCCCCTGATAGCGAGATTAGTTCATTAGATGATACTGATGGTCGACAAGAAACCGAATCAGTGTCTACACTTGAGTTTTTGACGGGTATACGCGCGCAACGCTCCGACGGCTCCGAAATAACACTAGAGTCTGTGCTTTAACGGATAATTAAAATGAGTGACCTAAAAATCATTGGTATCGCAAGCGGTAAAGGCGGAGTTGGGAAAACAACCATTTCCACCAACCTAGCTGTTGCGCTTGCAGAAGCTGGAAACCAAGTCATGCTATTTGACGGAGACTTGGGATTAGCTAACGCGCAACTCGCGCTTGGGGTCCAAACTGAATACAACTTTAGCGACGTCATTAGCGGCGAAAAGTCATTACAAGATATTGTAGTCCGCGGTCCAAGTGGAATCTTCGTAGCCCCAGGAGCCTCAGGAATGGGCAAGATGGCTGGTCTGAACGAAGCGGAACTTCGTGGTGTTGTGCAAAGCTTCTCAGAATTCCAAGAGCCTCTCGACTATCTCATTGTTGATGCTGCTGCCGGAATTGCACCTTCTGTGACCACATTTTTGAAAGCCTGCCATCAAACGCTGGTGGTCGTTCGTGATGAGCCCTCATCCATCGCTGACGCTTACGGAATAATCAAGGTCCTGACCACAGAACACAACTACACTAATATCGGGTTGATACCCAATGGGGTAACTAATCAACGCTCAGGCCAGCTTTTATATCAACGATTAAATGCGGTCTGCGTCAAGTTCCTTAATCTGGACTTAGAATATACGTATTCAATCGAATCTGATGAGACGATTCTGGAAGCGGCCCGCAAGTACGCGCCGGTGATGACGCATTCACCTGGATCAATGGCAGCACGTGATTTTCGAAAACTTGCAAAAGAAATAAAAATGCTTCCGGTGACCCTCCGAGCATCCGGTGGCCTACAATTTTTTGTTGAGCGGATGCTGACTCCGGAAACTGAGGTGAGTAATGGCTGATCTCGATTTATACAATCAAGTTGCGCAGAGTGGACGTGATCCAATACTTGCACATGTTGGGCTCGTTAAACGAACGGCACTTCATCTTAAGGCACGTATCCCGCAAGTGATGGATGTTGATGAACTAATCCAAGTAGGCATGATTGGTTTGATTGAAGCATCCCAAAGTTTTGATACGACCCGAGGTGTCGATTTTGAAATTTTTGCAAGAACAAGGATTCGTGGAGCTATTCTTGACGAGGTACGCAGAATTTCCGTACTCCCACGCTCCGCAATTTCACACATCCGCGAGACTAATGAAGCCACCCAAGAACTGGCCACGGAACTTGGTCGCGCGCCAAGGCAGAGTGAACTTGCAGATTTTATGGGCAAAGAAGCAGTCGAATATCAAAAAGAACGCTCTCACGCGCATCGGATGTTGATGGTAGATTCCGAGGCCGCAGAAGACGAAATGCTCAATACCCCCGCCCAATACGGCTATGAGCCTGAGCAAGAGGTCGGAGACGCTATGATGATGGATTCGCTGACCCGGGCAATTGAACAATTACCCGAACGTGACCAGATCATCATGGCTCTGTATTACACAGAGGATTTAAATCTAAAAGAGATTGGTGCGGTACTCGATATCAGCGAATCGCGCGTTAGTCAGCTTCTGTCAGCCAATGTCAAAAAGCTTAGAAAAATACTAGCTCTGTCGGACCGGTGATCGCTATGCCCATATTTGGTCCAAACGAACAACAGCTCAAGGAAATTGCCAAAAAGGATTATGATAAGGCTGTCGCTCTCAAAGGCGATTCTCGAAAGGAAGACGCCTATCGAATGCGTATCGGACTCCGTGCACGTGGGCACATCGATAAATTATTCGTTGAGGCCGCACAAAAAGCTGAGAAATTCAATGACATCGCGATGATCCATATCGCACAAGGGAAACCAGCACCTGAACCGCCCAAACCCTCCAATTTTATGAAGCTTATGACAGCCTCGGGTGAGGTGTGGTCGTACATCCCAGAAGAGTATTCAGTACTCGTATTCAAGTACGGGATGCTATATCAAAGTATGAATGTGTCGGGTCCGAAGGCTATTTTTAATGTTCAGAGAATTATTGATTCCATCTCAAACGAACTAAAACTCCCCAATCAATTAATGGCTCTCGAATTCCTCCGCACGCAACTTGCTGAGGAGGGTATGGATGTCGATGCCGAAATTATAGCACTTGAACCCGACGACGGAGCTGACCTCGAAGAGGTTTAGAAGACTAAGATGGAGTGGATTCTCGGCATATTAATTCTTACCTTGGGCGGAGCAGCTATCGTCGTTATTTACTTGAGTGAACGGATTAATGTTTTTGAAACCATTTTAGGACTGAATCCCAAGGTAACCAGTGATAAATTAGCCGAGCATGTTACTTTCGGTCCGAATCCTTTCGGCGATCTATCCGGCGAAAATCTCTGGAAAGCAATGGCCGGAGAAGAGATTGAGGACGAAAATATCGATGTTAGCGACATTGAGTCTAAGCGACCACGTTATGAACTCGTTATCACGCGTCACATTGAAATGATTTTGGAAGATGGTCGCTTTGATGCTCGGGCAAAAGAAAGAACGCCTGTCAAACCCATCCTGCGAATTCCCATGTTGCGAGGCTCAGTCGAGTCATTTATCCCATTTAGCGAAGCATCCCGCTTTTACGAAATCGGCCAAGAGGTTGAGACCAATCCCGAGAGCATCGAAAAACTAGCCACTGAAGTAGATGAAATTGTTGATGATCTTTTCAGTCGGGTGCAAATTGTTCGAACGACATCGTTCGGGCAAGCTCTGCTGCCAGTGCGCGATAGCAGTAACGATGAGATTGACGGAATTGACGATTTGGAAGAGTCAGATATATCAAGAAACAACGATCAGCTCGCATTACCCCCTAGTGTCGAGCCTCCTGGCAAAACAGAAGATAGCTAACCATCCTAATCGCTAGTTAGCAGTCTCTGGCATTGGTAATGGTGCCTCAGGATTTGGATACTGAATCAATACCTTTTCGCTAGTTTCTGCAGCACTCACTTTTTTAGCCTGTGATTGTAAAAGCTCGTAGTAGCGTTCGCGTTGTAGCGTCACCAATGCTTGGACATCCTTATTCAATTCACCAACGTTCGAAATCTGCTTCCGAAGCGAGGAGACTTGTCCAGCCAAACCTTGCATAGACTTTGCGAGATCCACGGTAGTCTTTTGTTGTGCCTTGATCTGTGTTTCCACTTCACCGACTCGTGCTGTGAATGCCTCACTTTGACGACCAACGGACTCTGCTGCCTTCGCGGGCAGTTCGGTTTGAACGATTTGTAACGAACCATTAAGCTCGTTCATGCGCTCGGTTAACTGAATCTGAGCATCACGAAATGCTTCCTGCGTAAAACGTAACTGCTCGATCGAATCATTAATCATCTGAAATTGCTCAAGTCCTATATTCATTTCAACAACCCGTTTCCCTACTGCAAGGATCATGCTTTCGAGATCGGCTGATCGCTTGGATAATTGCGCAGCCATGAAACCAAATACAGCAACTGAAATAAACAACATCGCACCACCTACCGACAGCACTATTGTTGAGGTTTTGGAACTTCGATACGACGAATCATCTAGTTTCCTCGCAGCCCTCACCAAGTTCCCAGTCGACACATTAGCGGTCGCTGAAGCTTTGGTGGCCGCTTCCGCAGAATCCAATACTGAGCCCATCAGAGTTTCCATGGACTGGACTGCCTGAGTAACAGACCGTTCGCCAGCCTCATGAATTTTCTCAATTCGCGTTTTTACAAGCTCATCTGCTAAATGAATCGCTTCAGCCAATGTTGCATCTGCCGCCGCAACTGCGACGCCACTGACTGCCTCCTGATTTTCCTCGTCTATCGCCTCACCTTCCTCATTTGAGATTTCGACTAATTCTTCAGCATCGTCAACCGACTTAGAATTCTCTTCTGAAGAGACCTCTTCATTCAGGTCCTCGTCTTTTGGTGTCTCGTTCTCACTCATCTTCTGTCTCTTCCGTTTTATCTTCAGCGAATGTCCCGTCGCTACCCTGGGCCCTCTTCGGTTTTTCGACTTCATACAAGCCGTTGACCTGCACGCCCAAAGAATCGGATGCTTTCATGACGACTTTAAGCTGATCAATTGTCTTGGAGAGTTTTTCTAAAATTTCCCGGCTCAGTTGGGTTGAGCGCCACGCCGGCAAATCCCAAGCTATGGGTTCTAACGACGCAATCTCATTAATCTCAGCTTTCAAGGCGTCAGCACTAGAGTGAGCTGCTATTTTTTGGGGCATAGCCTTTGAATCGAAATCTTTATATCGACGCCTACCCGACTCTACATGCTCGAAACGATCGTTATAAGAATCCACATCGATCGCTGGACCCTCATATTGTTCTTTTTCGGCTCCCTCATTGACTGAAACGATATCAGACGATTTATAACTAGGCCTGGACTCATCTTTTCCCTGAACAACCGCACGCTCGCCTTTGCTTTTACCATCCTGTCGGAAAAGTTCGTCAGACACTTGTTTACTCCCCGTCTTGCAGGATCCTTTGCAGTGAGCCCGCTGTCCTAACCCAATAATCGGCACTAGTACCTAATCCTTGAATGTAACCTTGGCTTTCTGACCGATTTAGGAACGGACCGCTCACTACAGCATAACGGGCTTTTCCATTGACTCTAACCGGAACGACGATTGCTTTGGTTAGACCCGTTTGCGTAGTTATCCAAGCTTCTGCTCGAGCCTTTGAAGCAAGCACAATATGCTGTACGAATTGATTTTGAACCTGTGCATTTTTTACAATCTTAATGGCGGGATCGTCGGGTATCGGACCGACTGCACTCAAGTCAGGTTCAGAGGCTGTTGGTTCTTCCGAAACCACTTCGGCTATATCGGTTTGTCCAGATTCGGTAACCGGATCAGATAACTGAGTCTGACTCTCCATTGCCGAAAGATTGCGTGTATCCGTAATCTCTTGTGTCGTTTCAGTCACAACATATGTCGATTGTGCAATTTCGGTCGCAAGTTCCTTCCGAGCAGCTTCCTTGTCAGTTAATTCATTTTCTACCGGGGGCAAAGGAAGAGGTTTTGAAGTTTCAATCTCCTCAGAACGCAGCACTTGTGGTGTCGTTTGTACTGAGGAATCGTATGCAGCATCAATGACAGACTGCCCTCGGTCTTTTCGCGTAAAAATACTTGTCTCAAACCCCACGAATTGAAGGCCCCGATCTATCTGTTGTCCAATCTCAGGGCTTACAAACCCTGCCATCGTTGTGCCACATATGGCCACCATGGCAATTAAAAGAATAGGACCGAGCCTGCCTCGTTTCTGGGATAGCTCTTCCTCTTCAAACAAGGCCCGCATATCGTCAGCCTCACGCTCACCAGCTTCAGACGTAATACCAAGAGCATCGTCGACGTTTACTTGCAAGGACATTGATACTTCATCAGCTGATAAACTTGGTTCCAATTGCTGTGAGACGGTTTGATTTATTCTCGATAAGACCCGTTCCACTTGGAACTCGAGGCCCTCAGCCATGCCCTCTCTGCGAAGAGCTATTTGCTCATCAGCGGTTGGTGGCTCGACTTCCCACCGAATCAGTCGTGACCCTAATCGATCAAGCGCTTTTTCCACGGCAGGCGGTAATCGATCCAAGAGGAATACTAACCGCATGTTAAGTCCAGGAAAGTCGGCGACCATGCGCGACAACAATGCCCATCCGTCACTATCAATCGCCTTGGGATCATTAACAACAACGATCCGGCCAGGAGCGTCTGACTCAGTTTCCCCGCGCGCCTCCTCGACAGACATTGAATCCACGAGTTCATTGAAACGGGTTACCAAAGCTTCTGTACTCGTTGGCATATACGTTTCCACAGCAAGACCTGATCGCATTTTCAGACGATTCAGTATTAGCTTACCGTAGTGATCAATCACACCATCGTAGTGACTCGTCACTAATAAATGTTGCGAATCGTCAACAACTGCACTGAAGACGCGCTGAAAACGCTTGATATCAGAATCCCGAAAAAATATTTCACCGTTGTCCTGGCAGAGTTTCGCGGAAAGTTCGTCATACATGACTTTACATACCTTTTATTATTCAGGGTTACCTTCGGCGTCGAAGCGGAAGTTCGGTGGAATTTCAGGATCCGGCTTATTAGCAGTTTGCCCGTCACGGCGGACGCTTGCCAGACTAAATACATAAGCAATCACCTGGGCAACCGCATAATAGAGTTCCTCTGGGATCGCAGAATCGATATCAGCAGTAAAATAGAGAGCCCTCGCAAGTGGTGGTATTTCAACCTGAACAACACCATGATCTTTGGCTTCGTTCCGAATTCTAAGGGCGAGATGATCAAGGCCCTTCGCCACAACAATTGGGGCACCATCAGATTCTGGATCGTATGTTAAAGCGACAGAAAAGTGCTCCGGGTTAGTAATTACAACATCTGCTTCTTTCACTTGTTCCATCATACGCTGTTCAGCCATTTCACGCTGTTTGCGACGGATTTGAGCTTTCACCTCTGGGCGACCCTCAACATCCTTGTATTCGTCTTTGACTTCTTGCTTCGTCATACGCATGCGTTTATTGAATTCGAACGCCTGAAAAGGCACATCGATCGCGGCGATCAGGACTAACGTAGCTGTTACAACAAGAGTTGTCAGCCCGATCATTTGACCTGCCGCAATAAGTGCTGGCTCGATAGCCATACCAGATAGAGCGACAAGTTCATCAGCGAAGTCATAAACGAAATATGCTAAGACGCTGGCGACTAGAAAAAATTTCAAGATCGACTTAGTGAGTTCAACCAAAGCCTTCAGACCGAACATCCGCTTAAAACCATTTAATGGGTTTATCTTAGAGCCCTTCGGAGTTATCGCTTTCCAAGAGAAGTTTAATCCCCCCATAGCGGAAGACGCCAAAACTGCGACAACAAGGGTGAGAACTAGAAGGGGAATTATTAAGAGAAATGATTCCGTACCAATATCTGCAAATTGAACCATCCCAAGGTTTTCAGAATAAATTTCACGTCGTTCAATTATAAATCCAGACGCAAAGATATCCGCGAGATTACCAATCAGCCATCCACCCATCAAATAAAGAGCCGACATTGAACTAATCATCACAGCAGCAACAGTGAGTTCCTGAGAGCGCGGTACCTCTCCATCTTCGCGCCCCTTCTCTAAACGCCGAGCGGTGGGCTCTTCGGTTTTTTCTTCTTCTGGCGTATCTTCGGCCATCACAGAACCCCTGGAACCAAAACAAAGTCTTGCACGCGTTCAATACCTTCCATCCAAAGCCACTGGATACGCGCACCAATTCCTGCCATCGATAGGATTAAGACAGCATATCCCGTTAAAAAAAATACAGGGAACCCGACCGCAAAAATGTTCAAACTCGGCGCTGCCCGAGCCATCACCCCGACTCCTATGTTAACCAAAAGGAGCGCTACCAAAATCGGAAGAGCCATAAGCATCCCTCCAAGGAAAATTATGGCGCTCCACTCGATTAATGCGGCAAAATTTGCTCCACTGATGAATGCCACCCCCACAGGAAAGGTCTCAAAACTTCGTAATAGAATTCCTATCATCAATATGTGACCGCCAATACCCAAGAAAATCAGTGTCGCAAGTATCAGTAAAAATTGGGACATCAATGGGACCGTACCAATACCGGGGTCTACCATGGTCGCCATCGCTAAGCCCATCGAATTTGCAATAGCCTGTCCTCCCAGTACGACCGCAGCCGTAACAATTTGCAAAAAAAACCCCATCAAGACACCAATTAGAATCTGATTAAAAATTTCTGACAAACCTGCCGCGGAAACTGGGTCAATAGTGGGCCAATCAACTAATGGATAGATCATTAGCGTCAGTGCGAGGGTCAAAATAATCCTGATTCGAACGGACACCGCATCAATGGACAGAACAGGCACCGCAATCAACATAGCCCCGATACGCAGAAAAGGCCAAAGCGCTGTGTAAAAACGCTCAATCAAATCTGCAACGAGGAGCTCCATCAATTCACCTAGAAAAAGAGAGTGGGTATTCGCTCATATATTTTACGAGTGAAGTCAACGATTACTGATACCTGCCAAGAACCGAAGAGAATTAATACTGCAACCAAAGCGGCAATTTTTGGAATAAACGAAAGCGTCATCTCGTTGATTGAAGTTGCCGCCTGAATAATTCCTATTATCAAACCGACAATCAGCGCAATACCAAGCAAAGGACCCGCGATCAAAACGGCCACCCAAAGCGCTTCTCTACCGAGACCAATAACCAATGCAGTATCTAACATGAGAGAATCCTCCTAAGGCATCGCAAAGCTAGCTGCTAGCGAACCTACCACCAGTGTCCAACCATCCACCAAAACAAACAACATTAACTTGAACGGCATCGAAATCATCATTGGTGACAACATCATCATGCCCATCGACATCAACACACTCGCGACAATCAGGTCAATGACAACAAACGGAATATAGATCATGAACGCAATAATGAACGCACTCTTTAGCTCAGAAGTTATGAATGCTGGTGCCAAGATTGAAAATGGAACCTCTTCCGGGGCCGGTATCGCTTCCATCCCAACAATCTCCACAAACATTCCAATGTCTTCCTGTCGCGTTTGATTCAACATGAATCCACGAACAGGAACTTCAGCAGCGGCTATAGCTACTTCAATCGATATCTCCTCATTTAAAAACGGGAGGATGGCAGTGTCATAAACACTATTGAAAACCGGAGCCATCACGAAAAACGTCAAAAATAAGGCAATCCCTACAAGCACAGTGTTGGGTGGTGTTTGCATGGTACCGAGTGCCTGCCGTAACAGTGAAAGCACAATGATGATTCTTACAAAAGATGTAAGCCCAAGGAGCATCGCCGGCAGAACCGACAACAAGGTCATTAGCGCCAGTAATTGAAGTGTTAGACTATATTGTGTCGCTCCTTGTTCTTCAGTCACGGTAACGATCGGAAGCGCGTCACCAAGTGCTGGTATGGAGAATAAAGAAAGCAGGATTAGGAGTTTAATCAAGGAAAATGCTCCGCTGAATCCCCTGCGTCGCGGAGCAAGTCCGAAAACTCCGGTGCTTGATCCTTAGGCCATTGGCCGAGACCAGATATTGCTTGTGGAGAAACACCCACCAGTATCCTTTGGTTATCTGCTTCAACCAATATGATACGTTGTCTAGCGCCTAAGCTAAATGTATCAATGACTTTAATCGAAGATTGGCCCGACCTATCCTGTAACTGCATTCTGCCAAATCGCTTGAGTCCCCAAAGGGTTGCACCCAGCAGCGCTATAACGAACAGAAAACTTAAGACAAAAGAAACCCAGTCAACGTATTCCAATCAAAAACCTCCGCAATTTTAGTGCTTAGAGGTTTTTAATCCGGTCAGCCGCTGAAATTACCTGCGTCAAGCGAACACCATAACGGTCATTCACCAGAACCACCTCTCCTTGGGCTACAATCGTATCATTTACAACGATATCTAGGGGCTCTCCAGCGAGACGATCTAATTCAACCACACTACCCTGAGTCAAACGCATTAAATCACGAATCTTTAGTGACGCGCGCCCCACTTCTATTGCTAGAGTAACGGGAATGTTTTCGATAACTTCTCGGTTCATTTTCGAAGGGACTTTTTCCTCATTCTCCTCCGTCGGCTCCTCAGTGCCCGCTGAAACTTCCTTTTCTAAAGCGTCATCTGCTTCAATTTCACTCACAATCCACCTCCATCAGTGGGATCCACTTATTCGTTTGTCTCTTCAGGCTTGATCGGATTTTCGATTTTTATCGCTACTTGCGTACCATGCGCTCCTACAGAGGATTCGAATATCGGTACATCATTCACAATCAAACGCGCATAATCTGGTTTCTTAAAGAAGAGCACCTGGCCCTCCTCGAAATTCTCAAAGTCGCGAACGGGAATTTTCATCTTGGCTAGCTCCACTTTTGCCTGAAGTTGCGCATCGCCAGAGGCTAGTTCCATGTTTTCGAGCCACAACCGGTCGGATTCTTCATTACCATCACCCGTTTGCAAACGACTCCTTAACAACTCACGGAATGGTTTCAATGCTGCATAGGGATAGACAATATCAATAAACCCTTTCACCTCATCACCGAGCTCAGCCTCAAAACGCGATAGAATGATCAAGTCATTTTCATCAACAATTTGCGCAAACTGTGGGTTAATCTCGGAACTGACTGTCTCAACCTCAACTGGCATCAATGGCGCCCATGCTTCTTTTAATGACATGAATAGCTGGTCCAACATCATTTTGATGATACGCGTCTCGGTCGGCGTAAATAATCGACCAGGCGGCAGAGCACCGATCCCTCGGCCAAATCCACCAAAAAAATTGTCAAGTGCAGAGAAAATAATATTAGGCTCAATCAGAACCATCGATGATCCGCGAAGTGGAGGAGTCCGAACTGTAGTGACCGACAAAGGTGGCTTAAGATCTGGAAGATAATCACCAAACTTCATAATACGCACACGCGCTGGATTGATCCGTGGGCTTGTTCTCAGTACATCTAACAAGCCTAGGCGAAACATCCGAATAAACCGCTCATTAATCATATCGATCGACGAAAGATTTACACCAAGCGTTGAATCCTCGGATGCAAGATCATGCTTGACCACTCGGGCCTGCATATTGAATCCGGTATCTGTTTCTAGATCCCCGGAATCAACGCTCCCAGCAAGCGCTTCGAGTTCTTCTGGTGTTAACAGACTCTCAGCCATGATACTCCCCTAGTTACTGCACGATAAATTCAGAAAAGTATACTTTCTCAATGCCACCGAAATCCTCAAACTCCTCAAGAGTGGCATTCATCGCCAACCGAATATCTTCAGCCATGTTTGTCCGGAAGTCCTCTTGGGTAACGTCTTGCTCGGTCACCTGCCGCATGATATCGAGAATCGACGAACGAATAGCAAATGTGTGCTTTTCTATATTCGAAATCACTTGCTCATCATAATGAGTCATAATCGCTAGCTTGATTTGCATGACTTTACGAGAATTCGCAACGTTAGCGAGAAACTCCCGTTCGAGTTCGTAGTAAACAGTCTCAAATTTCTCAACCGCAGGCGCCTCAAGTTGAATTTTCGCCGGTTGCTGCGCAACCTCGTCTGCTGCTGCAGCCGCTTCAGTCTCAAGTGCGCTAATTTGCTCTTCGGCGACCTCTTCTGCCCCTGGATCGAAGAATCCAGTGAAATATAATGTCAGTCCGATGGTTAATACAACCACAAGAACAACACCGACCACTAGCATGATGATCTTTACAAGACCACCTTTCTTGCCACCGCCTTCTTCTTCTTCAATCTGTTCGTCAGCCATGCTGAATCCCCTTCACTAAACGCGTATATCTAATCTCGTTAACCCGTCATTCGTTAACTGATCATGACCTAAGTCGGACGAATCTTCAGATTCTGTGGTCTGGACGTCCGATTGAGTATTTTGCTCTCGTGTCGATTTTTCGCCATTCTTTGCCCCAGAATCTTGGGTCAATCCTGTATATGCAACATCAATGCCACCTTCTTCAAACCAACTTTTTAAGCGCGGCATTGATTCCATCAAAAGATCCCGCGTCACTGACTGGCTTGCTCTAAAGCTCGCTTCCAGGCCTCGTTCGGTCATTTCCATTTCAATTTCGATCGAGCCCAATTCAGCGGGATGCATCGCGATCTCCAGACTCCATCGGCCACGACCTATTTGACCGGCAATTTGACGAGCGATCATATTACCAAGCTTATCTGTCAAACCTCGCAAAGATTCGGCGCGCCTCAGATGCTCAGCGAGAAACTCCCTAAATTCCTGTGTTTCAGAGCCTTGAGAAATCTCTGAAAGATTCCTTCCATCAAGCTGACTCGGTGAAAGTGAACCCGAATCGGTTGATCCTCCAAAATTAGATGACGAACCACCTGTGGGCTTTTTCATAAATGACGGCACCAAATCAGTAAATTTGATGGTCATCTGATCCGACGATTCGGAAGCCAACCTCGCTTTTAATTGTTGCGAAATATCATTTACGGCTAACACCTCAATAATTCTAGACGACTTGGCCGAGATCGGTGATTCAAGAAGTTGAACAGCTAATGCCTCAGCCAAATTCTTTGGTTTCAGTCCTTCGGTGTTTGGTCCAGAATCCGTCGACTCCAAGTGGCTCGAAACTTCCTCTCCATCCCTATGCTTTAGCCAATAAGCTGTCGACTGTGCCTTTGGTGAGTATTCCTCATTCTCCGCCACAAACAACTGCATCATTTCAGCTCTCGACAATCCCTGATCCTGCATAAATATAACGAGTGAGTCATCTGACACTGTAGAGCTAGTTTCGGTCACTGTAATCAAATTAAGCTTGCCCGCGGTGCGGCTCTGTAAAGAATTGGAATGAATCTCGCACAACTTACCTTCGAGTGATCTTGCTTCGCTCATGGAATCCCCCTGCGGCAAATCTTTGCCGGTCCCGGGTAACTGATCCGATTTTGCTTTCTCCAACGCCTTGTCAAACCCATCCTCATACATATCATCGTCTAGCCCCCTATTTTCTTGGGATTTATTAACGTTAATACCTTCCGAAGATGTAGGTGATTGCAGCGAAATAGTGATATTTGAAGTAGACGACATTGCCGACTTAGTCCTTTCAAAATAAACCTAGAAAGATATGAGCAATGTTTAGGCCAGTTTCGATTTCCGGTAGTGGAGTTGTACGCTAATTTCATCCATTTCTCGCGCTTCTTGACGCGCGACTACTTTTGCCGTCCTCTCTTTCTCGCGCTCGACAAGCTTTTGATATTTTTGTCGCTCGATCTCAACTTGAGTCAACACCCTCTGCTTCCGAGTTAGCTCCGCTTGTAGTACCGCGATCTGCTTGCGAATGGAGCCGACTGCGTGCTGCATATCCTTCAGGGACGTTCGGTATAACTGGATATCACCAAAGTGCGTAGCCGATCCCTGGGTTGCTTTAATTTTCTCTTGGTACTGTTCAGCTATTTTCTGAACTCGTTCGCACAGCGTTTCCTGCTCGTCGAGCCTACGTCGAACTTCAGAGATAGCTTCAACAGCTTTATCCCATTCCGTCTTTGCGCGTTTTTCGAGGATGTCCCAGCGCTTCATATCACCACCTTATTCAAAGCAGTTCGAGTGGCATCGGCATCAAAATGTTCGGTCGCATCCTGCCGCATAAATGCCTCGAAAAGTGGTTTTTTATGAATCGCTTCATCAAGTTCGGGATTTGTTCCGTGCTCATAAGCACCAACCTGAATCAGGTCTTTATTCTGCTGATAGAGAGCCCATAACCGCCTAAAATGATTAGCTTTTTCTAATTGATCTGGTGCGATTAGCTGATTCATAAGACGACTAACCGAGCCTGTCAGATCAATTGCTGGATAAAAAGCCGCATCAGCAAGCTCGCGCGACAACATTACCTGACCATCAAGCGATGCGCGCGTGATATCAATAATAGGATCCGAACGATCGTCGCCCTCCGCCAGCACAGTATAAATGGCGGTAATTGAGCCATGACCATGTCGACCCACGCCCGAGCGCTCGATCAACTTGGGTAATAAAGCAAAAACAGAAGGCGGATAGCCTTTTGATGTCGGCGGCTCCCCCACTGCTAACCCAATTTCTCTTTGTGCATGCGCAACTCGCGTCATCGAATCGACTAAGAGCAGAACGTTTTTGCCCTGATCTCTCCAATACTCAGCAACCAAGTGAGCTAGTAATGTTGCACGCAAACGTAATACTGGTGACTCATTTGCAGGAGACGCAACCACAATTGACTTGGCTAGGCCATCAGGTCCCAAAATCTGTGTGATAAACTCTTTTACCTCGCGTCCTCGCTCACCAATCAAACCAATCACAACGATATCGGCGTTGGTGTATTTGGTCATCATGCCTAACAGAACGCTCTTACCAACACCAGACCCCGCCATCAAACCGACACGCTGACCACGACCAATCGTCAAAAGGCCATTAATTGTTTTGACACCCACATCTAAAGTGGTCTCAATGGAACCTCGCTCCATCGGGTTGATGATTAGACCCTGAAGCCCTAATAATTTGTCTGCAACGGGTGCTGGCTTACCGTCTAAAGGTCGTCCAAGCCCATCCAAAATTCGTCCAAGTTGGGCATCCCCGACAGAAGCTCTAGCTGTTGAGCTTAATAGCCGTACACGCGCACCAGGTCCTGCACCAGAAGGATCTGTGAAGGGCATTAAATACAAGATTTCGTCGTGAAACCCGACTACTTCGGCATCAAAACTTTCATGGTTTGCACTCTCGATCCTACAGAGTGCGCCAACCGGCGCCAAAATTCCGCGCGCTTCAAGCGTCATTCCAACAACACGAACAAGGGTTCCTGTTCGCTCAGGAGCCGGACTTTTTAGATCTGAACAAACCGAATCTACGACTACTGAAAAGTCCATTATTTGGGTTTCTCTTCGTTTTTGGCTTCGGCTTCGGCTTCGGCTTCGGCTTCGGCTTCGGCTTCGGCTTCGGCTTCGGCTTC
>PBZS01000009.1 GCA_002730235.1 Gammaproteobacteria bacterium
AGGTGATGATCAATGTGCGCTGTGAAAAGCCGGTAGATCTAAACCACGACCCGGCGATTATCGCGGCGGTTAACGATATTGAGCAGCAGCTCGGCGCAAGTGGTCGAGTATTGTTACGCCCATCGGGTACTGAGCCTTTAATTCGGGTTATGGTTGAAGGTCAAGATGAGCAACTGGTCGGCCAGCTAACCCAGCAATTAGCTGACCAAGTTCAGGCGATTGTTGGTTAATTCAAACTCATTTGCTGGTTTCGTCTGAGTAAAATGGCGCTTAGCCACCTCCAACACCCTGATTTGAAGGCTATCATGGCTTGTATGTTCCCGTCGCCTTGGTTACCATTGCGACCCGTTTTTGGGTGATGCATATGCGTAAATGCTTAATAGCTGGTAATTGGAAACTGAATGGCGATCACGCCTTGTGCGATCAATTTGCGAGCACGGTGTTTCCGACTGATTCTTCGTTTGATATTGTTATTTGTCCACCGGCAACATTGCTTCAATCAATGCAGCAGCTGATTAAAAAGCATTCAAGTTGTTTGCGGTTAGGCGGGCAAGATGTCTCCGTTGAAAGCCAGGGCGCTTTCACCGGCGAAATATCGGCAAAGATGCTACACGAAGCGGGTGCGCAATACGGTATTATTGGTCATTCAGAACGAAGAGCCTATTTTGCCGAGACCAATGAAAAGGTCGCCATTAAAATGGCGCAGTTGCTGGCAGCGAATGTGAGCCCGATCGTTTGCGTGGGTGAGTCGAGAGCAGCGCGTGACCAACAGCAAACGCTGGCAGTGATTGAAGCGCAATTAAGCCCCATTAAGGCAGTGCTACAACAACAAGCGTTATCGTGTTCACAAATAGTGATTGGATACGAACCCCTTTGGGCAGTTGGCAGCGATCAACCTGCCAGCCCAGAGCAGGCACAACAGGTTCACCAGTTCATTCGTGAATCGATGGCTGATGTCCCTGATGCAGAAGCCCTTCGCATTATTTACGGCGGCAGTGTCACGGCGGATAACAGCGCAGCATTATTAGCAATGCCAGATATCGATGGTGCACTAGTGGGCGGTGCAGCATTGAACATAGACAGCTTTTTAGGCCTGTTACCCGTGGTATAGAGCTTAAGATTGATTATTTTGAATGATATTTTTTAAGGAATTCTTAACGTGTTAGAGCAAATTATAATCGTAATACATGTATTGATCGCTTTAGCGATTGTCGCGCTAATCTTACTGCAGCAAGGCAAGGGTGCTGATATGGGCGCTTCATTTGGCGGCGGCGGTTCACAGACTTTATTCGGTCCTAGTGGAGGTGGCAGCTTACTTACGCAATTAACGGCTATTTTTTCGGTCATCTTTTTTGTGACCAGTTTTAGTTTGGCAGTCATTGCCAAGCAAAAAGCCGGTATTGGTGTCGAGCCCATGTTAATGGAGCCTGAAGTGCCTGAACTCATTGCACCAGCAGCAGTCAACGATGACCCATTAAATGGTTTAGATGAGCTACCTAGCTTTGAAGAGGGTGTTGCCTCGCCCGATGCTGTTAGCAATGAGGACGTACTCGACAACATCCCTGAATAACGTTGAAACAAGCCGAAGTGGTGGAATTGGTAGACACGCTATCTTGAGGGGGTAGTGAGCATAGCTCGTGCCGGTTCAAGTCCGGCCTTCAGCACCATTGTAAAACATTGCGGTCTTCAACTGCACTTCTGTTATCTTTTGCCTAGCTGTTAGTATTGGGCGGAATAGTACTGTGGTGCGATCGATGGCAAACAATCAACTGCCATCAGGGGTTATTAAGTGGTTGGTTCATTCATCGAAGATTCTCGCTAAGTCAAAACAATTGGTAAGACTATAAAACGAGGCCTTACCCTCAAATTTCTGGGTTTAAGTATTAAAGATCTAGTCAATTCCGGATATTGACAAATTCCGTCAGGCGCCAGCGTACGAAAAATTTTATGTCAACATCCGATTTATTGTATCTATTGGGTACCGGGATTGGTTGCATGGATAACTGTTGTGACTGCGAACGTTTCTTCGATTAAAATCGGTTTGAAAAATTCAGTACCATCATCTGAGGTACAGAGACATATAAAAAGGACGACACCACGCTTACAATTAAATGTATTGGTAGATGCAGTTTCGAGGTTTTTGGGTATGGTTTTCGTCTAGGTATTGATCAATTCCTAAGTAACGCAAAAGTGTAGATATTGCGCTCATATCCGACCCTTGATGAACAGAATTGCTTGGGTGAGAGGCCAGAAAAAATGTTGTGTTACCTCCTTTGTTCCTCCGGAGAGCGCTGTAGTGTAGATCGTATAAATAAGAGTCTAGGATTGATTTAAAGAGATCTCTCCTGCATAATAGCGCGGCTTTTAACGAGGGGGCCTTGGTTGAAGTTGCGATTCGCCAAGGACAGTGAAAAGAGAATACGCAGGCCGTGAACCCCATTTGGGGTTTTTTTGTTTTTGGCGGTTGGGGATGACACCGAAGCAACATCAGTTAACAGAGCTTCTGCAGCCGAGTGTAGTTTCACTGGGATTAACTCTGTGGGCCATTGAGATCGTTGGTCGGGCCAATCGATCAACCTTACGCTTGGTGATTGATCATACTGAACGTTTGGTAACGGTTGAAGATTGTGAGGCAGTCAGTCGGCAAGTCTCGCGAATTCTCGACGTGAATGACCCTTTGCCAGAGCGGTATACACTCGAGGTGTCGTCGCCAGGTATTGAGCGTGCTTTGCATCGGCTAGAACATTTCGAGCCGTTTGTGGGATATCAAGCCAAAGTTAAGTTAAAAGTTCCTTTTGAGGGAAAAAAGAATTACTCGGGAGTAATTGTTGGAGTTGAGAATCAAGCAGTGCTTCTACAGCAGGGCGGGATCGAATATGAATTTCCGGCAGAGCAAATTGAACGAGGTCAATTAGTGGTGACTGATGTCGAACAAGTAGGCGGACGTAGAGATGGGAAGTAAGGATATTCTCCAAGTGGTGGAGCTGTTTTCAAATGAAAAGGGGATTCCTAAAGGTATCGTGTTTGAAGCAATTGAGCAGGCGTTGGCGACTGCAACGAGGAAACGTTACGAAGATGAGGAAGCAGACATTCGTGTAGCGATTGATCGAGCGACTGGGGACTATGAAACGTTTCGGCGCTGGCTAGTCGTTCCCGATGATCATTTAGCCATTTTGGGTTCCGAATTAACAACAGAAGAAGCTGCTGAAGTCGACCCGGATCTCCAAATTGGAGATGAACATGAGATTGAAGTTGAATCTGCTGCTTTTGGTCGTATTGAAGCCCAAACTGCGAAGCAAGTTATTGTGCAAAAAGTGCGGGAAGCTGAGCGTGAAAAAGTTGTCGCCGATTACCAAAGTCGATTATTGAGCCTGATTAACGGTTCGGTAAAAAAAGTGACACGTGATTCTGTAATAGTGGATTTGGGTGGAGCTGCCGAAGCATTGCTGCCACGTGAGTTCCTGATTGGCCGGGAAATTTTTCGGGTAAACGATCGTATTCGTGCGATTTTACAAGAGATTCGAGCAGAAGGTAGAGGACCACAACTGATTTTATCTCGCAAATCCGCTGAATTCTTAATTGAGCTTTTTAAGATCGAAGTCCCAGAGATAGCAGAAGAAACAATTGAAATTCGTGGTGCGGCTCGTGATCCGGGACTACGGGCGAAGATTGCTGTGAAGACAAATGATGGACGGATTGATCCAGTGGGCGCGTGCGTTGGCATGCGCGGTTCCCGAGTGCAAGCTGTTTCCAATGAATTAAATGGAGAGCGTGTAGATATAGTGCTGTGGGACGATAACCCGGCGCAACTTGTAATAAATGCAATGGCACCGGCGGAAGTATCATCAATCGTGATGGATGAAGACAATCGTTCAATGGACGTTGCGGTAACTGGCGATAATCTAGCGCAAGCGATTGGTCGCGGGGGCCAAAATATTCGGCTAGCCTCAGAACTGACGGGTTGGAAACTCAATGTCATGAGTGAAGAGCAGGCGGCCGAGCGACAAGAGGCAGAATCTGAAAAGCTCGTAAATATGTTTTTGGTGCGTCTCGATGTTGATGCTGAACTTGCACGAATACTAGTGGAGGAAGGCTTTACCTCAATAGATGAGGTCGCTTACGTACCCGTCGAAGAGATGCTCTCAATCGATGGATTCGATGAAAACCTCGTCGAGACGCTTAGAGCGCGCGCGCGAGACGTACTTTTGACGGCCGCGCTTACCGGCGATGAGTCAGGCGAGCCCGCAGATGACTTATTGACTTTGGAAGGCATGACCCCTGGGCTTGCTTATCAATTGGCTGATCGTGGTATCTGTACGATGGATGATTTGGCTGAATTGTCAGTTGATGAATTGACTGAGACTGAGGGTGTTGACCAAGCAGCTGCGGCAGCCCTGATCATGAAGGCACGTGAACCTTGGTTCGCAGAGACAGCTGATGAAAGTAGCGAACAGGAGTAAGTTTTGTCAGATACAACTGTGAAACAGCTGGCCGCATTAGTGGGCATATCAGCTGAACAATTACTCTCTCAGATGGCCAGCGCAGGTATCGAGAAATCGTCGACCGATGATGTGGTTACCAATGAAGAGAAACAGAAATTGCTGGCCCATATTCGTTCGGGTCAGGCGAAAGTTTCAACAGAGCCGGCCAAGGTAACATTGCGACGCAAATCGACATCTACGATAAAAGGCGGAGCAGGCGCGGTAAATGTAGAAGTTCGGAAGAAACGTACTTATGTACACCGCGATTTGACTGCAGAAGCGGAGAAGCAACGTGAGATCGAAGAAGTAAAATTATACGAAGACGAAGAGGCTGAAAAACCCACGGATCATAAGAGTGAAGAAGAGACTAGCGTAACTACAGTCGAGCCGGAAACGGTTGGTGATGAGCCTGTAATTAATGAAACTCTTGCGGTAGTTGAGGATGTTTTTATCGAGCCTGCCGTGATTGAGCCCCCTCCACCACCAAAAGAAGATGATGGCCGCAGGCATAAGAAAGAGGTGCATGCACGTCGTGATAGATCAAACGATGATCAGCCACGTCGGCAAGGTAAAACATCTGGAAAACGGGATGAAAAACGAGTAAAGCTCGTCATGACCGATGATCAGCGGGCACCAAAGATACGTGGCAAGCGGAAGCCCGGAAAGGCCGCGGAAGAATTGTCATCTCATAAATTCGAAAAACCAGCAGCTCCGATCGTCCGTGACGTCAGAATTTCTGGACCAGTCACGGTCGCTGAGTTAGCTAGTCAAATGGCAGTAAAATCTGGAGAGCTCATCAAAATTTTAATGAGGATGGGTGTTTTAGCGACGATTAACCAAGTGTTGGACGAAGACACTGCGATTCTAGTTGTTGAAGAAATGGGCCATAAAATTGAGGTAGTTGCGGAAGATACACTCGAACAGTCAGTGCTTGACGATTATCAAGAGCTTAAGGGTGATCGATCCCCTCGTGCTCCAGTTGTAACCGTCATGGGTCATGTTGACCATGGTAAGACATCACTGCTAGATCGTATTCGCAAGTCACGTGTTGCAGCGGGTGAGGCCGGTGGTATTACGCAACACATTGGTGCATATCATGTGGATACTGATAATGGGATGATCACATTTGTCGATACACCAGGCCACGCAGCGTTTACCAATATGAGGGCCCGTGGGGCGCAAGTGACTGACGTTGTGATTTTGGTTGTTGCTGCAGATGATGGTGTGATGCCTCAGACCGAGGAAGCTGTTCAGCATGCGAGGGCGGCCAAAGTTCCGATTGTTGTTGCAATGAATAAGATCGATAAAGAAGAAGCAGACCCAGACCGTGTTAAAACAGAGTTGGCGAGCCGAGAGGTAATCCCAGAAGATTGGGGCGGAGATGTTCAATTCATTCCAGCCAGTGCGCATACTGGGCAAGGCGTTGAGGAATTGCTTGAGGCAGTACTTTTGCAAGCCGAACTTCTTGAATTGACTGCGGTCCACGAGGGCCCAGCTCGAGGCACGGTTGTTGAATCGCGTTTAGATCGAGGTCGCGGGCCTGTTGCAACAGTCCTCGTACAAAATGGTTTGTTGAAAGTAGGTGATGCAATTTTGGCCGGTGAGCAAGTTGGGAAAGTGCGTGCTTTGGTTGACGAAAGTGGCAAGCATGTCAAGCAGGCTGGGCCGTCGATTCCGGTGGAGATATTGGGCCTTTCAGGGACACCTGACGCCGGTGATGAGCTTTTGGTACTTGAGAGCGAGCGCAAAGCTAGAGAAGTTGCTGAATTTCGTGCGGAACGGACTCGTGACGCGGAGCACAAGCGGCAGCAAGCGCAAAAGCTGGATCAAATGTTCGCGAATATGGAAGCTGGCGAAGTCGCTAACCTCAATATCGTCTTAAAAACAGACGTTCGTGGGACGCTTGAAGCTTTATCAGTTGCTCTACAGAAATTGGCAACGGACGAAGTTCGAGTCAATCTAATCGCACAGGGAGTTGGTGGAATAACAGAATCAGATGCTACTCTAGCTTCTTCGGCGGGTGCGATTATTCTTGGATTTAACGTCCGTGCTGATGCAGGTGCTAGGCAAGTTATTGAACGTGATGGGATTGAACTTCGGTATTATAGTATTATTTACGACATCGTCGATGACGTAAAAGCAGCAATGTCTGGTTTACTAGCGCCTGAATTACGTGAAGAAATCGTTGGTATAGCAGAGGTTCGAGATGTCTTTAATTCACCAAAATTTGGCCAGATTGCGGGCTGCATGGTGGTTGAAGGAATCGTGTATCGTAATAAAAAGATCCGAGTATTACGTGATAATGTAGTCATCTACGAAGGGGAGCTCGAATCTTTGCGTCGCTTCAAGGACGACGTTAACGAGGTCCGTAGTGGAACTGAGTGTGGTGTCGGTGTGAAAAACTACACAGAAGTAAAGCCAGGCGATAAAATCGAAGTTTTCGACATTCGCGAGGTTGCTCGGAAGATCTGATGCCAGCCGAGTATAGTCGTACAGAGCGGCTGGGCGAGCAGATAAAGCGAGATCTGGCCTTGCTCATACAGCGCGGACTGAAAGATCCCCGTTTAGGCATGGTTACAGTCAATTTTTGTGATCTTTCCAAAGATCTTTCATACGCCGACGTGAACGTCACTGTATTTGTGCCCGACGATTCTGATGATAAAATCGTACAGAGTCTTACGGTTTTAAATGAAGCGGCTCCCTTCTTGCGAATGGAACTGGGTCGTGGTTTGAAGGTTCGTAAAGTGCCGTACTTGAGATTCCACTATGATGATTCATTGAAGCGTGGTACGCGAATTAATGAACTAATTCACGAAGCACTGAAAAGCGATCAACACGACTGATGGGTGCGCCCAACCGGGGTTTTGATATCCACGGAGTTCTAATCGTGGACAAGCCTAAAGGCCTAACATCGGGGGGTGTTGTCGGTCGTCTCAAGCGATGGTCTAAGGCAAAAAAAGTTGGGCACACAGGCGCACTTGATCCAATGGCTACAGGCGTTTTGCCTCTAGTGTTCGGTGAGGCCACAAAATTTAGTCAATATGGCCTCGATGCAAACAAGGGATACTTGGCGCGTGTCCAGCTCGGTACGGCAACCGATACATTGGATGCAGATGGTGTAGTGGTTGCACAAAAAGCAATCCCCGTCATTGACGAGATTATTCTGGTGTCGGTATTGAACACGCTAATGGGATCGTTGATGCAAGTTCCACCAATGATTTCTGCGCTGAAATATCAGGGGCAGCGACTTTATAAATTAGCTAGAAAAGGTCTTGAGATCGAACGGGCTCCGCGAGCGATACAAATTTTTAGCAATGAACTAATCGATTTTGAAGCGGACGAGGGTTGGTTGGATATTCGTGTTCGATGTTCAAAGGGAACCTATATCCGAAGCTTAGCCGAATCAATCGGACAGTCTCTGGGGACTGTTGCACATTTGAGTCGGCTTCGTCGTGATCTGGCTGGAGGATATTCACTCGATCAGGCGAGTTCTTTGCAAACACTTGAATCACTAAAAGATGAGGGTACAGCGGCGTTTGCTACTTTACTCCATTCTACAGATGCACTCCTGAGCCATTTTCCTCGGATCGATTTGTCTGAACACCAATGTATGATGTTGATTCAAGGACAAAAAGTTTCTGGTAAAGGAACAGGTGTCTGCGATATTATGCGCGCGTATTTTGCAGAGGCATCGTTCGTTGGGCTCGTATCCGTTGATTCCGACGGAGGTATTTATGCCAAACGAATGTTATCTCCGGCTGCTGCTGGCATGCGCTGTGGTTCGGGTTTTGGCCTCTAGGGTCGGGCATGCCGCATAGGAGAAAAGAATGGCTTTAACAGTTGAGAAGAAAGCTACAATCGTTGAGAAGTTTGGCCGTGATGGAAACGATACTGGTTCGCCGGAAGTTCAAGTGGCTTTGTTGACCGCCAACATCGAAGCTCTTCAGGATCACTTCAAGAAAAACATTCATGACCATCATAGTCGTCGTGGCCTCATCCGGATGGTTAATCAACGTCGTAAGTTATTAGACTATCTCAAGTCGAAGGATTTGAGTCGTTATGCGTCGTTGATCAAGGAACTTGGTCTTCGTCGTTAGTCTGATTAAAGCAGAAACGGCCCTTCGGGGCCTTCTCCGTATTTTAGCCGGCCGTAATCCGGCATATTGGAAGTAGGAAATAATGGAAAAGCAAGTAGTTCAATTTCAGTTTGGCGGCCAGAGCGTTACCCTAGAAACAGGGGCCGTTGCGCGTCAGGCGACAGGTGCCGTTGTTATTACAATGGGCGAGACTCAGATTCTAGCGACTGTTGTCGGTGCAAAAAATGTAAAGCCGGGTCAGAAATTTTTCCCTCTCGCGGTGCATTACCAGGAAAAAACCTATGCTGCAGGAAAGATCCCTGGTGGCTATTTCAAGCGCGAAGGTCGTCCAACAGAAAAAGAGACACTGACATCCCGTCTGATAGATCGGCCGATTCGTCCGCTATTCCCAGAAGGGTATATGAATGAAGTTCAGGTGGTGTTGACTGTCATGTCAGCATCAAAAACGCATGATTCAGACATCCCAGCGATGCTTGGTGCATCAGCCGCCCTAGCGATCTCAGGTATACCATTTAATGGACCAATCGGTGCTGCCCGTGTTGGCTTCTCGGACGATGGTCAATACATTTTGAATCCATCATTTGATGAGGTGTCTGATTCACGACTTGATATGGTTGTCGCAGGAACCAAAGACGCGGTTTTAATGGTTGAATCTGAAGCCGATGAGCTGACTGAAGAGCAAATGCTTGGTGCTGTCTTGTTTGCGCACAAAGAAATGCAGGTCGCGGTTGATGCAGTCGGTGATTTCGGTGGAAAGTTTGGTAAGGAGGCTTGGGATTGGGAGACTCCAGCCATCGACGAAGTACTTCTTTCGCAAATCAATGATCAATATCAGCCACGCATCAGTGAGGCATATCAGATTTCCGAAAAAATGCTCCGCTACAACGCGTTGAGTGAGATCAGATCCGAAGCGATTGCTACATTCGGCGGCGAAGAAAGTGAAAACGTTGAAGCTGTTGGCGAGCTATTCAATAAAGTTGAAAAGCAAGTGGTCCGCAGTCGTGTGATTCAGGGCCTGCCACGTATCGATGGCCGTGATAAAAAGACGGTTCGTCCAATCAAGAGCGAAGTTGGTGTGTTAAGTCGTACTCATGGTTCTGCTATTTTTACACGTGGCGAGACGCAGGCGATTGTTGTGACCACCCTTGGAGCATTACGTGATGCCCAGTTCGTTGATGGTCTTATGGGTGACGAAAAAGATACATTCATGCTGCACTATAATTTCCCTCCATATTGCGTTGGTGAGGCTGGCATGATGACTGGCCCTAAACGCCGAGAGATTGGGCATGGACGTTTGGCCCGCCGTGGCGTCTACGCAATGCTTCCTGACGAAGAATCATTTCCATACACAATACGTGTCGTAAGCGAGATTACTGAATCAAATGGATCGTCGTCCATGGCTTCGGTTTGTGGTGCTTCTTTAGCTTTAATGGATGCGGGCGTACCTCTTAGAGCTCCAGTTGCAGGTATTGCTATGGGTCTAGTCAAGGAGGAAGACAGTTATGCGATCTTAACTGATATCTTGGGCGATGAAGACCACTTGGGTGATATGGATTTCAAGGTCGCAGGTTCGTCGGATGGTGTGACTGCACTCCAGATGGATATCAAGATTCAGGGTATTACCGAAGAAATCATGCGGGTTGCTCTAGGACAAGCGCAAGAAGCCCGTCTACATATTCTTGGAGAGATGAATAAGGTGATTGAGCGCGCGCGTGATGAGGTTGCTGATACAGCGCCACGTACTTACAGTTTCCGTATCGATCCGGACAAGATTCGTGAGGTTATCGGCAAAGGTGGAACCACAATTCGAAATATCTGTGAGACATCTGACGCGACTGTTGATCTAGACGATGATGGCTTAGTACGTGTTTATGCAGAAAGTAAAGAAAAAGCACAGAAAGCGATTTCGATGATTGAGGCAATTACTGCGGAGGCTGAGATCGGTGGCGTTTATAAAGGGAAGGTTGAGCGGGTCGTCGATTTTGGTGCATTTGTAAATATTCTCCCTGGTAAAGACGGCTTGGTTCATATTAGTCAGATTTCGGAGGAGCGCGTTGAGAAAGTCGAAGACTATATGAAGGTCGGAGACGTTGTGAAAGTAAAGGTACTAGATGTTGACGCGCGTGGTCGTATCAAGCTGACCATGAAAGATCTTTAGTACTGTCCGTGTTATTAGATAGCTCATCTAATAGGGATCGACAAAAAACCTCGCTAAGGCGAGGTTTTTTGTTATTTCGATAAATGCACTATTACATTGTCGATTAGTCTTGCAGCCCCAAGTTTTGCAGCAACTAAGACAACTGCGGTATCTGAGTCGACATAAGTCTTTGATAAGTCCTTTGCATCTCGTATTTCAAGATAGTCGAGTACAAATCCAGCATTAATTAATAGCTGCTTTTGTCTCCTGAGGGTTGTTTTTATCTGAGTATCGCCTTGCACCGCTTTTGCGATTTTTGTCAGTGCAGAATATAAAATGGATGCGAGCTGCTTTTCGGACTCGAGAAGATACGCATTGCGACTACTCATTGCCAAACCATTCGGTTCTCTTTTTGTATCTGTACCAATTACTTGGACCGGTAGCAGAAGATCTTCAACCATGGCTTTGATTATTTGTAATTGCTGATAGTCTTTGTTTCCAAAGACCACAATATCTGGTTGTATAATATTTAAGAGTTTGCAGACTACTGTCGCGACACCTTTGAAGTGACCAGGCCGATGATGTCCACAAAGGATAGTTGAAAGACTTGGGACATCAATTTCAGTATTTAGCCCTTTTGGATAGATCTCTCTTACAGTTGGTGCAAAAACAGCGGCACATTCATAATCTGTCAACACATGACAGTCCGAGTTAAGTGTTCGTGGATAGGTATCAAAATCCTCATGGACGCCGAATTGCATTGGATTTACAAATATACTTACGATAACGATATCTGAGAGATCAGAAGCTCTCTGAACGAGATCTAAATGACCTTGGTGGAGATTTCCCATCGTTGGAACAAATCCGATCGTCTTACCCTGATCACGAGCGGTTACCAAAAACTTACGTAGATTATCTATTGTATAAAATATCTCTGGCTGGTCATTCTTCAAAGCAGTGCTCCGACGCAGGGAATGATCCATCTTTCACAGCTCGGTCAAATAATTCAAACGCCTCTTGTATGGAACTAGCCTGAGGCATGAAGTTTTTAACAAATCTAGGAGTTTTTCCGCAAGTGATACCAATCAGATCGTGCATCACTAGGACTTGGCCATTTGCAGATGGCCCTGCGCCGATTCCAACGACAGGTACTGTGGTTACTCTCATAATTTCTTCTGTTACGTGATTCGGAATACATTCGAGCAGAATCATATCTGTTCCTGCCTGATCAATTGCAACTGCTGCATCAATCAGATGTTTGGCAGCCTCGCTGGTTCGCCCCTGTACACGGTACCCACCAAATTGATTGACGAATTGTGGAGTGAGTCCGAGATGGCAGCATGTGGCTACACCCTGATCTCGATAGAGTTTGATCAACTTGGTTAAATTACTGCCACCCTCAATTTTGATCACATTTGCACCAGCTTGGACTAGGGCGCGAGCTGTATTAACGGCATCCTGGATAGTCGCCGAAGCTAAAAAAGGAACATCACTTATAATAAGACAATTTGAAGAGGCAGAAGCGACACATCGCGTGTGGTAAGAAACGTCATCCACGGTCACTGGAAGCGTACTAGAGCGGCCTTGGATCACCATACCAAGAGAATCACCGACTAAGAGCGCATCAATACCTGCTTTGGAAGCAAGAGACGCAAAGCACTTATCATAGGCGGTCACCATGCTGAACCTCGTATTCTCGGCCCGGTGTTTTTTTAGTGTATTGAGGGTGATTAGAGCCACTGTGTTTCTTCCTATGTATTAATTTGGACCAGCGATCCGGAATCGTAGCGGTTTCGGTCGATTCGGTCACCTGTTGGTGTGATCTCATCCGTTAACAAATCGAGTAATGGGATAGTGACAAATGAACGTCTTAGGATCTCTGGATGCGGAATCTTGAGTAATGAACTGGTGAAGTTTAAATTTCCAAAGTACAGAATATCTATATCGATTGTTCGAGGTCCCCAATGGACGGTTTTGACCCGTTTTTGATATGTTTCAATCCGTTTAACAAACCCTAAGAGATCCTCTGGCGAAAGGCTCGTTTGGCCTCTGATGACGGTATTAATAAAATCTGGTTGGTCCGCGGGTCCCAGGGGCTTAGACCTATATAGATTTGCTCGCTCGATAGAATTAACAAGCTCACCGAGTGACTCGATGGCACGATGAATTTGGCGAATTGGTTCGTCGAGATTAGAGCCCAGTCCAAGAAATATAGTGTTAGCCACGTCGTTTGTATTTTTTACCAAAGTGTCGTTTTGGTGCTTGTTCAAAAACCTCTTTGACGGATACGATCAATTCTCGCTTTTGTGATTCATCTGAAACTTGATAATTAGTCCACCATTCCCCGAGTCCAGCCATTATTTCGCCAGAACGTTCTCGTAGTAGCAAAAAGTCATAGCCAGCACGAAATCTAGGGTGCTCGAGTGTTGAGTCAGGTCTTCGACCATGACGCTTTTCCAACTTGACTTGTAGATCCCAGATTTCATGAATAGTCGCGCAGAACCGCTTTGGGATTGCGATGAATTGTTGATTTAAGGTTAGAGTTTCGGAGGAGGCAATAGCAAGAGATTGTGTTCTGCCATGACCTTCGGCTGCCAGTTCTTGCCATCGGTGATGAACTTTAGGCCAATACAGTGCTGCATATAAAAACGCAGGAGTGACGGACTTTCCCTCTTTCAAACGAATGTCAGTGTTGTTTAAAGCGAGATTGATCAGTTGTCGGTAATGAGTATCGTCAGTAGATTCGAGTAAGTCGGAAGTACTTGGAAACAGGGCCTTCAGAAGATCATGGTGTATCAAATAAGGAAATGAAACTCGTCCATATCCTGCCTGAAGTAGTTTTAGGACTTCATCAAAAAGTCGGGAAGCAGACACATCGCGGAGTAGTAAAGCGAGTCTTCGGATAGGTTCTGAAGTGCCATCTTCAAGGGAGAGACCAAGTTTGCCAATAAATCGGATAGCACGTAGCATGCGCACGGGATCTTCTCGATATCGCGTTTCTGGATCACCAATAATACGAACCACCCCATCTTCCAGATCATCATATCCACCGACGAAATCCAAGACTTGATGATTAGATGGATCGTAATACAGTGCGTTCATGGTGAAATCTCTCCGTACCGCATCATCCTCCACAGAGCCGAATACGTTATCGCGGACAAGCATTCCTGATTCATTGGATTGTCTCATTTTGCTATTGTTCGCCGATCCACGGAACGTGGTGACCTCAACTATTTCGGCACCAATCCTGACATGGACAATTTGAAACCGACGACCTATAAGTCGTGATTTCCTAAAAAGTTTTTGTACCTCCATCGGCTTCGCACTAGTTGCGACATCAAAATCTTTAGGATGTTTACCGAGCAGGAGATCGCGGATACCGCCGCCAACCAGATAGGCTTCATATCCAGAGTGTTGTAGTACTTCAATTACCTTCAGGCTACCGTGAGATAAGTCCCTATGATCTATTCCGTGGTATTCCTGAGGAATCACATCTTTATAAACGTCGACGAGCTGAGGGCCTTTCTTTTTAAATACTGAAAACAACAGGAAACTCCATACGAAATGAAACTCGTATGGTACCAGAGACGGATAATAAAAAAGGGGCCTTCGCCCCCTTTCATAATCGTATAGTCGTTATTGTTATTATTATTTATACGTTAAAAATTACCTTTCAATGTGCAATCTTAGCTTCAAATCATAGTCCTTATAACTAAGACCTCAGCTTTCGCTTTATTATTTTTATCGGCCTAAGAAAGCAATCCCGCCCCCTCGAAACTCAGTTCTCACAGTGAACCGTAATCTTCCACAGTTATGTTTTTATTATTATCACTTATACCGCTCGTTTTATTAATCTTATTCCAAGCGAGGACGAAGTAAACCATTTCTCACGGATACGAAATATTAGACCTAGTGATTAGAGGATTTTATGGGCTTTATGTTACTAATAGTTACCATATGCCGTATACAGGTATTACGAATCGGGCAAAATATCTTTGCGCTTGGGGATGCCTAGTCGATTACGGCGCTCCCAGAGACTTTTTCGACTTATACCAAGCCGCTTCGCGAGCTCGGTTTCACTCATTTGCTCTTCGTGTGACAAAACGAAGTATTGAAAGTAATCTTCTAATGACATTGTAGGCCTATTTTCTGTAACGTGATGTTGGTCACCTGCGCTAAATCCCCTCAAGCCAGCATCTATCGTTTGGATGTTCAAATCGATGATGTTTATTATTGGATCTTCACAAAACATAACGGCTTTTTGGATCACGTTTCTTAGTTCTCGAATATTGCCGGGCCACCTATACTTCGTTAATGCAGCTTTTACAGCCGCGCTGAGCTGAATTCCGGGGCGTACCAAATCATTTTTGACTTGCTCCAGAAATGCCTCTGCGAGAATTACAATATCCTCTTTGCGGTCCCTTAGCGGTGGACATATCAACTCGATGACGTTCAGGCGGTAGTACAAATCTTTTCGAAACTCACCTTTAGATACCATCTCTAGTAAATTGTGATGTGTTGCTGCAATTATGCGGACATCTACATAGATTTTTTCGGTGCTTCCAATTCGTCGGATCTCACCAACTTCGAGAAGCCGCAAAAGTCTCGATTGAATTCCTAGCGGGAGTTCGCCGATCTCATCTAGAAAAAGACTTGATTGATCAGCGGATTCGATTAGACCCAGATGATCACTGGTTGCAGCCGTCAATTTCTTATTAATGTGACCAAACAGTTCGGCTTCTACCAAGGATTCTGGCCTCGCTGCACAGTTGACCGAAATCATCTCGAAACCGGATCTTTTGGATTGAGCATGAATCGATTTGGCGACCAGTTCTTTGCCGGTCCCTGATTCGCCACTGATCAAAATAGGCGTATCACGCGGTGCTACCCGAGAAACTTGTCTTTTTAATTTCAGCATAGGTTCGCAATGGCCGACCATTGGGTCAGTTACTAACGCTGAGGAAGTTGCTGTGGCCCTGTCGACCGCTTTGATAATGTCTGCTGGATCAACCGGTTTAGTGAAACAGTCAAATGCCCCTTTGCGCATCGCTAAAATGCCGATCTGCAAGGCGCTTTGGCCCACTAACAGAATGAGGGGCACTGGTTTAAAATGCATGATCAGGTCTATGCCTGATCCATCAGTTAATCTATGTTCACAGATTATGCAGTCGATTTTTGAGGTAATTGACTTGGCATCGTGTATAGATTCGCCCATCAAAACAGTGTGGTTCTCCTGTTCGAGACTAATCTGAATCGATTTATTAATGATAGTTTCGTCTGTAACGAGAAGTAACGTTGCCATTATTATCCTGTTTTCGCTTAAGTGTACGGCTTTCTATACGGAAAGGGTATTAGCTCCGCCAGCTGCAGCGTTGATTGAAGCCGGCGTTGTGACTGATTGGAAAAAGGATAGCCAAATAGATGCGGTATCTCTGTCTGATGGTGTGTTTTTTAGTAACAATAAGTTCGCGAGTTTTGAGTAGGCCACACCGGGAATTCTCCAGTCGACAGGGGTTGCAGATGTTTGTTTTGACAGTTTGCCGCCGTCACTGCCGATGAGGATGGGGAAGTGTCCATAGTTGGGACTTACCAATCCTAATCGTTCTGAGACTAAGCACTGCATAGGTGTGGACTCCAAAAGATCGACTCCTCGAATGACGTCAGTAATTGAGTCGATATGTTCATCAACAGCACAGGCCAATTGATAGGCAAATAATCCATCCTTCCTTTTTACAATGAAATCCCCAGGATTATCTGTGATCTGTGGACCTAGCAGTAAATCATTTACGTGAGTATTTAATTTTTCTGTAGAGATTCTAATAGCAGCATCTGTTAGAAAAGCCTTTCCCAATCGGTGAGTGCAGTTGCCTACATAGGGCCCTTTAGGTAATGACTTTCGTGAACACGTACAGCTATAAAGAATGCTTTGGTGCTCTAATGTTTTCAGGGCATCTGCGTAGTCTGTAAGTCGGCTGGACTGATATATAACGGCACCGTCTGGCTCGAGTCCAAATGCGCTGAGACAATGAAGAATTTCGTCTGTGTGGGACTGTTTACAACGTTTCTCATCGAGATCATCGATGCGTATTAACCATTGACCGTGGTGTTGCTTTGCATGAAGAAAGCTTAAAAGAGCGGCAAAAATTGAACCAAGATGTAGTGGACCGGTCGCCGATGGCGCAAATCGGCCGCGGTACGCACTCAATAGTCAGGCACCTGTTTGTTTTTCGCGCAACTCATCTAGTGTTTTGCAGTCAACACACTGTGTTGCAGTTGGGCGCGCCTCCAGTCGTCGCAAACCAATTTCAATTCCACATGTTTCGCAGAATCCGTAGTCATCACTCTCAATCGATTCGAGCGTTTTGTCGATTTTCTTAATGAGCTTGCGTTCACGATCACGAGTACGAAGTTCTAAGCTGAACTCTTCTTCTTGCGTTGCACGATCTGCTGGGTCTGCAAAATTCGCTGCCTCTTCTTTCATATGAGATACCGTACGATCTACCTCTTCCATCAGATTCTGCTTCCATTGTTCGAGAATCCTCACAAAGTGTTCACGCATAGCCTCGCTCATGTACTCTTCATCTTTCGATGATTGGTACGGCTCAATTAAGCCTAGAAGTGATTCTTGTTTATTCGTTGCCATCGTCGGCGAAACTCCACACTATAAAAAATCTGACGCGAGAAAATATCAGAACACGGTCGACTGTACCACCTTCTTTCATGAGGAGAACATATTGAGATCAACAAAGGGTCCTGCCTTAGCAAACAGACTTCAAGCAATACCTCCATTTCATGTCATGGAAGTAGTGAGGATAGCTGAGGAGCTAGAATTACAGGGAGTGGACGTTATCCATCTTGAAGTTGGCGAGCCTGACTTTCCGACATCAGCGTCGGTCATTGATCGTGCATGCGAGGCTTTACGGGCAGGGAAGACCCGATATACAGATGCCAGAGGGATTAAGCCTTTAAGGGATGCCTTATCGAATTGGTATGTATCAAAGGGCTTAGATATTCCTTCGGATAGAATTCAAATTACTGTTGGGGCATCGGGCGGGCTTTTGTTGGCTTTTGCAGCCACAACCAATCCTGGTAGTCGTGTGCTCATGGCGGATCCTGCCTACCCGTGTAACCCAAGGTTTGTTGAAGCTGTTGGTGCCGATGTTCATTGGATAAAGACTGATGTTACAACACAGTTTCAACCGACCCTTGCTCAACTTAGAGAAAAAGCGACAGACATCGACCGGACGTTGATACTTGCACATCCAGCAAATCCAACGGGTCAGGCCGTACCACAAGTAGAGTTAGAGCAAATGAGTAAATGGTGCCAGCACACCAACCGTCATTTGATTGTTGATGAGATTTATCAAAACTTGTCATTTAACGATGCTCTAACAAGTAGTCTCGCAATCTCTGACTGGCATTTTGTTGTTGGCAGTTTTTCCAAATATTTCAATATGACGGGTTGGCGGCTCGGTTGGCTTGTTATTCCTGAATATGCAGTCGAGGCCACGCAACGCTTGGCTCAACATTTATTCATATGCGCCCCATCATTCGCGCAAGAAGCTGCGCTTGCCTGTTTCGAGCACGATTCATTACGAGATGCCGAGACGCATCGACTTGAACTCAAAGAGCGTCGTGATCTGTTAATTCCTCGTTTGGAAGCAATGGGATTTAAGATCGCTGCGGAGCCCGATGGCGCTTTTTATGTTTTCGTTGATATTTCAGATATTGCAAAAGATAGTCAGCAATTCTGTGCTGAATTAATTTGTAAAACTGGTGTTGCTATCACGCCTGGAATCGACTTCTCAGAGAGTCTTCCTCCAACCTGGATTCGGATTGCCTATACGCAACCCGCTGACCGATTACTCGAAGCGCTGGAGAGAATGGCGCGTTTTATTTATGATTGATTATCACGATGCCCTTATCGAAGGACGGTTGATCGGTCGCTATAAAAGATTTTTTGTGGATATTGATATCGGTGAAGAGATCATTACCGCCCATTGCGCTAATACAGGCCGTATGACGGGGCTACTTTGTGAGGGTTCAAAGGTCTGGTTTCGCAGGCAACCACCTGGACGAAAACTAAAGTTTGCTTGGGAATTAGTCGAAGTTCATGCTGGTTTGGCCTGTATCAATACTTCACGCGCAAATGAACTGCTGGCTTCAACGGAGCTTTCACTTTGGATTCCAGGTGCCACATTTGTTCGCCGAGAGCCCACAATCGGAACACATCGATTTGATCTCCAATTGTCTCGTGGAGGTCGACTTATTTACGCCGAGATCAAATCAGTAACATTGTGCAAAGATGATGGTCTGGGGTTATTTCCGGATGCGCCATCTCAACGTGCAATTCAGCATGTAAATCTCCTCGCTGATATGGCTGAAAATGGATTCGAGACCCACTTAGTTTTTGTGGCGATGCATACGGGAATTCGTGAGGTTGCGCCACATCGTGTACTTGATCCGGCCTTTGCTGATGCGTGCCTGAGGGCTCGCGATGCGGGGGTTGTTCTGCATGCACTTGGAACAGAAATCTCTCCACATAGCATCCACCTAGCGGAAGTAATTTCTTTGCGCCTTGATTAAGAATTTTCTCGTTCTACGGCTCTGTATCCTATATCTTTTCGATACTCCGCGCCTTCAAAATGTGCGCTTTTCAGCCGCTCGTAAGCTTTTGCTTGAGCTTCTGTAACGCCTGATCCTAGGGCAGTTACGCAAAGCACGCGACCACCCGATGTGACAGGTTGGTCTCCGTTTATTGCAGTTCCTGCGTGGAATACCTTGGTGTCCTCAGTGTCCTGACCAAGACTGATTTTTGCTCCCTTCGGGTAATCGCCGGGGTAGCCAGGTGCTGCCATAACAACTCCCAGCGCAGCACGAGAGTCCCACACTGCGATTTGGTCTCCGAGGACGCCATGGCAGGCAGCTTCAATCAGGTCGAGTAGATCACTCTTTAACCGGAATAGGATTGGTTGTGTTTCGGGATCGCCAAAGCGGCAGTTATATTCTAGGACTTTGGGCGTGCCATCAACAGTAACCATAATTCCGGCATAGAGGAATCCACGATATCTCAGTCCATCAGCGGCAAGGCCATGGATCGTTGGCTGGATGACCTCCGACATAATGCGGTCATGACACATTTGATCAACGACTGGAGCGGGTGAATATGCTCCCATGCCGCCTGTGTTTGGACCCACATCGCTGTCATAGGCAGCTTTATGGTCTTGTGACGATGCGAGCGGCAGAACATCTGTACCATCGACCATTACAATAAAGCTTGCCTCTTCACCGGTTAAGAACTCCTCGATAACGACACGACTTCCCGCTTCACCGAATTGGTTGCCTTGAAGAATATCTTGAACAGCAGATTTCGCCTGATCAAGCGTGTCTGCAAGGATCACACCTTTACCTGCAGTCAAGCCATCAGCCTTGACAACAATTGGAGCGCCAGCTTTGTCCAAGTAGGCTAATGCTTGGTTTACATCAGTAAAGGTGCCATAGGCTGCTGTGGGGATATTGTGGCGTTTCAAAAATTCCTTGGTAAACGCCTTAGAACCCTCAAGCTGCGCACAATCAGCACGTGGCCCGAAACAGTGAAGGCCTTTTGCTTCAAAATGATTCACGACACCATCAACAAGAGGGCCTTCTGGTCCTATGACGGTGTAGTCAATTGCGTGGCTCTCTGCGAATGTAACCAAGCTGTCCAAATCAGAAATAGAGAGATCAATATTGGTAACTTTCTCCTCAAGAGCTGTGCCAGCATTTCCTGGTGCGACAAATACTTCATTGACCCGAGGCGATTGTGAGAGTTTCCAAGCGAGAGCGTGCTCGCGGCCACCGCCCCCAATAACAAAAACTTTCATTGTGAATCCTTAATGTCGGAAGTGACGCATTTTGGTGAAGACCATTGCGATACCGTGTTGGTTGGCAGCTTCGATGACCTCATTATCACGAATTGAACCACCGGGCTGAATGATTGCCGCTATTCCAGCTTCCGCCGCCGCGTCAATACCATCTTTAAAAGGGAAAAACGCATCAGAGGCCATCACACTGCCTGCAACTTCAAGATTGGCATCTTGTGCTTTGATAGTAGCAATTCGTGCCGAATATACGCGACTCATTTGACCTGCACCGACACCAATCGTTTGGTTGTTTCTGGCATAGATGATCGCATTTGATTTCACGAATTTCGCGACCTTCCAGGCAAATAATAGGTCTGTCATTTGTTCTGTGGTTGGTTTGATCTCTGTGACACGGGTGAGTTCAGATTCTATTCTCGTTCCTGTATCGGTATCTTGAATAAGGAGCCCACCTTGAATGCGACGATAATGAGCCTGTACCCAGGTCTGGTCGAGTGCACTAACGGTGAGCAAGCGAACAGACGGTTTTTTCTCAAAAAGTTCGACAATGCCTTGTTCAACACCCGGGGCGATGATTACTTCAACGAATTGGCGTTCTAAAATTCGATTTGCTGTTTTAGCGTTCAGCGGGCGGTTAAACGCAATAATTCCACCAAATGCGCTGGTGGGATCTGTTTCAAACGCTCTTTCATAAGCATCGAGGATCGAGCTTTTGACGGAAACGCCGCATGGGTTTGCATGCTTCACAATGACGCATGCGGGCGCATCAAACTGGCGAACGCATTCAAGCGCAGCATCCGTGTCAGCAATATTATTAAATGATAACTCTTTACCCGTTAGTTGCACTGAAGAGCCGACACAAGATCCTCGGATGCTAGGATCTCGATAAAAGGCAGCTGATTGGTGTGGATTTTCGCCATAGCGCAGTACTGAGTCTCGTTCGAAGTGCATAAATAGTTTTTCTGGGTATTGAGCGGCATCAGTGTCACTTCCCAAATAATTTGCGATTGCGCCATCATACTCAGCAGTATGCTGGAAAGCAGCCTTGGCAAGATTTCTCCTCGTCTCGAACGATAGTCCGCCAGCCTGGAGCTCAGAAAATACCGTCTGATATTGAAGCGGTGAGGTCACGATGCCGACAAACTGATGATTCTTTGCTGCGGAACGGACCATCGCTGGGCCACCGATATCAATGTTTTCGATAGCTTCTTCATGAGTTTTGTCAGGGTTGGTAATCGTTTCGCGAAAGGGATAGAGGTTCACACACACGAGATCGATGCCTTCGATTCCATGTTGAGCCATGATGCTCTGGTCTTGGTCGCGGCGGCCTAGTATTCCACCATGGATTTTTGGATGTAACGTTTTTACTCGACCATCCATTATTTCAGGGAATTCAGTCACAGATGATACTTCAATTGCAGGTAACCCAGCATCCTGTAGCTCACGAAATGTGCCGCCAGTGGATACCAACTGAATGCCAAGATCGTGTAGACCTCGAGCAAAATCCAATAAGTTTGTTTTGTCTGAAACACTGAGCAGAGCTCGACGTACCTGAATTGAATCGGTGTCTGGCATCCTTCTACAACCTTACTGAAAAATCGCGGAAAGTATATCAGTGTCGTGAACAGTCTAGGAGAGTAAACCGAACAGTTTCATGCGGGTTCGTAAAGTTCCCCGACTGATGCCAAGCATTTCGGCTGCTTTCGATTGGTTGTTATTGCTTTGGTAAAGCGTAGCTTCGAGTAGTGCGTGCTCCACCTCACCAACGACGAGGTCGTATAGATCTTGTGGAATCTCACCATCGAGTTCTTCGAAATACTGGTCGATATGCTTTCTAACCAGTTCTTTCAATCCCATCGCGGAGTCCTCCTCCGTCTATTAGTTCTATGAATCGTTGATATTGCTCATCTGGGTCAACGAGAGGATGTAAATGTGACCATGCTTCGAGGCCATTTGCAAATCGTTTTAAGAACCATTGCAAATGTTTACGTGCCATTTTGACGCCAGTTTTTTCACCATAAAACAACTGAATCTCTCGGATGAGTTCGGCCATGGTTAAAATTTGAACGTCGACAGGGGGTCGAGATAAAGATCGACCGTCGAGTTCGGCGGCAATTATCCCTGGAAGCCACGGGTCGCCCTGAGTTCCGCGACCGATCATGACCGCATCTGCCCCAGTGGCGGATAAAACTTCGCGAGCCTTTTGGGTCGATGTTATGTCGCCATTAGCGATTAATGGAATTTGGACCGCTTCACGCGTGCGTTGAATGGTGTCGTATTCGGCATCGCCTTTGTACATATCGCAACGCGTTCTTCCATGCATGGTGACTGCTTGAAGGCCTAGGCCTTCGGCCATTTTTGCAATTACGGGACCATTTTTCGATAGATGATCCCATCCGGTTCTCATTTTGACGGTGACGGGGATTTGCACAGCGCTCACTACTTGGCGAAAAATTTTTGCGCAGAGTGCTTCGTCACGCATTAGTGCAGATCCAGCCGCTTTTTTTAGAACTTTCTTTGCAGGACAGCCGAGATTGATATCAATGATATCCGCTCCCCGTTCCTCGCTCGCGCGAGCAGCCTTCGCCATCATTCGAGGGTCATAGCCTGCGATCTGAATACTGATTGGGCCTGGCTCATCTCGGATGTTGAGTCGCCGTTCGCTCTTTTTTTTATCCCAGAGGCTTATATCTGAGTGAATCATTTCGGAAATTGCCATACCTGCCCCGAGTGTTCGGCACAAAATCCGAATGGGGCGATCGGTAACGCCGGCCATAGGAGCTAACCAAATAGGGTTATCAAATTGATGTGAGCCGATACGCAAAGAGATCACTCAACTTTAGTTCCCGAAAGACGAGTCCAGCCTTTTTTAGATACGTCTGTGTCAAAGGTGATAGTAGGGTAAGCAGCTCTCACTTGGTCGGCTTGTTCATCTAACAGACCAGCTAAGACAATTTTGCCGCCTGGTTTTGTCAGTTCAGTTAGCGTGCACGCAAGCTCAATCAATTGATTTGCAAGGATATTACTAATGACAAGGTCATAGTTACGACTCGGCATCTGGTTGGGTAACAGTGTTTCGACTACTAAGCCATTCAGGTCCGCATTCCGCTCTGTCGCAATGAGAGCTTGCGGATCGATATCAAGCCCGGTCATTTTGTCTGCACCGAGGCAGCCAGCTCCGATGCCCAATATTCCCGAGCCACAGCCAAAATCCATCATTGTTTGGCCTAAGGGAGGGTAGGCACTGAGCCATTCAAGACACAACTGGGTCGTCGGATGTAAGCCTGTTCCAAATGCGAGCCCTGGATCCAAATTCAGTAATGTAAGGTTCTTAGGGATTGGGTCGTCATTCCATGATGGTTTGACCCAGAGACTGCCGATTTTAATTGGCTTAAATGAATCAAGGGATGCTCTTACCCAATCTTGGTCAGGAAGCGGAGTGAGTTCTGTGGGCAGCTCAATCAGAATGTTTGCGCGTTGAAAGTATGTCGTAATATCTTCGAGGATTTCAGAGTGGGGTCTTTCATCATAGAATAGCGCTTGCACCTGAGTCTGCGGCCACACTGGATGGCTCCCAACTGGAGGTTCGAGGATAGGCATGTCACCATTGTCGACCAACGTCACTGCTTGAGCGTTTGCCAAAACCAAGAGTTCTTCGAGGAGCTCTACTTGGTCGCCGGCGGCTACAACTGTGAGCAGCCAAGAGTCGGTCATGATAGCCCTAATTTTTTCTCAAGGTAGTGAATACTTACAGGACCGCTCAGGAATTTTTCATCTGTCACAATATCTTGCTGCATTGGTATATTTGTCTGAATGCCGTCGATCAAAGTTTCTGACAGTGCTACCTCCATCCGCCTCAACGCTTCTTCACGGGTAGCACCATGGGTGATGATCTTAGCGATCATCGAGTCGTAGTGTGGTGGAACCGGATAGCCAGAATAGATATGCGAGTCCACACGAACGCCTGGGCCACCCGGTGGATGATATCTCGAAATTAACCCAGGGCTTGGTAGGAAAGTATTTGGATTTTCTGCATTGATTCGGCACTCAATCGCATTACCGTTGAGTTCGATTTCGTCTTGCGTGACTGACAGAGGGTTACCGGCAGCAACTGAAATTTGCTCGTGGATGATGTCGATTCCTGTTACCATTTCACTCACGGGATGCTCAACCTGCACGCGCGTATTCATTTCTATAAAATAAAAACGATCATCTTCGTATAAGAACTCAAATGTACCAGCACCGACGTAACCCATGTTTCTGCAAGCTTTAACACAAGCCTCAAGCACTTGGGTCCGAGCCTTTGGATCAACGCTAGGAGCTGGCGCTTCTTCCAATACCTTTTGATGGCGACGTTGCAGTGAGCAATCGCGATCGTACAGATGGATTGCGTTGCCATATTTGTCAGCTAAGACTTGGACTTCAACATGTCGCGGTTTCTCAAGGAACTTTTCAAGATAGACGGTTGCATCACCGAAAGCCGCCTTAGCTTCCGCCTTGGTGATTTGAATGGAACTCAGAAGTTCGGATTCAGAGTGAACGACCCGCATACCGCGGCCACCACCGCCCGCTGCAGCTTTTACAATGACCGGGAAACCGAGATCTTTCGCGATTTTTTGGTTTTTCTCATCGTCATCACCTAAGGGGCCATTTGAGCCAGGGACTGTCGGTACGTTCGCTGCTTGCATCGCTTCAATTGCAGCAACCTTGTTTCCCATTAACCGGATAGTTGCTGCGGATGGTCCAATGAATGTGAATCCTGACTGTTCAACACGCTCTGCAAAATCCGCATTCTCCGCCAAAAATCCATAACCAGGATGGATTGCCTGTGCATCAGTCACCTCAGCTGCTGCGATAATTGCTGGCACATTAAGATAACTTTGACTGGACGGATTCGGTCCAATACATACTGTTTGGTCAGCGAGCTTGACGTGTTTCAAGTTACGGTCACATACAGAATGTACAGCAACAGATTGAATTCCAATTTGACGGCATGCTCGAAGTATTCGAAGCGCAATTTCACCCCGATTGGCAATGACGATTTTTTCAAACATTAGATTATCCGATCACTACCAGTGGCTGATCGAATTCAACGGGATCACCATCTTCGACAAGAATGGCGAGCACGTTACCAGATGCGTCTGCTTCAATTTGATTCATCATTTTCATTGCTTCGACGATGCAAAGAGTATCGCCCTGCTTTACCTCGCTTCCGACCTCAATAAAGGCCGCTGTATCTGGGGATGGAGAGCGGTAAAAGGTGCCTACCATCGGGGACTTCACTTGGTGTCCCAATGGTGTCGCGGTTGCTGAAGCTGTTTCCTCGGTCGTCATCGGTACAACGGATTGTGGTGGAACACTTGTTTGTGGCCTGTTCATGTGTGGACCTTGCGTGACCACTTGATCAGTGCTTCCACGGGAGATGCGCACACTTTCTTCACCTTCCGAAATTTCAATTTCAGCTACATCCGTGTCGTGGAGCAATTCGATCAGCTTTTTGATCTTGCGAATATCCATAATTTTAGCCTAGGTGTTTAAGTGTTGATTCAATGTCTCAAGTGCAAATGCATAGCCGTNTATCCCGCAGCCGGCGATAACNGCCAGCGCGATATCCGAGACATAGGAGTGACGCCTAAACGCTTCGCGAGCATGGACATTNGAGATGTGCACTTCAATCAGAGGTATATTTACAGCGATTAGGGCATCGCGGATCGCAANACTGGTATGCGTCCATGCCGCGGGATTGATCACGACTCCGTCGACTGGAATATCCATTANCTGGTGAATGCGCTCTATCATTTTACCTTCATGGTTACTTTGAAAGAAGCTAAGGTGCATCCCTTTGGGAACATTTGATCCCAGTATCGTTTCAAGATCGTCTAAGCTCGTCGAGCCATAGATTCCTGGTTCACGACGTCCGAGTAAATTCAGATTGGGACCGTTTAGTATGAGCACCTTTCGCATAAACTCACCACAACTTCATCAAAAGTGCCGCTATTTTGCGTGATTTAACGCGAAAATGACAGTTCTGTTTGTTGTGGTGGATAGCAGAATCCAATATCTGCACACCCTTGGAAGGTAAGTACCATAAGATCTGGTGCATCAGTTACCACCATGCGCAACTTATTCGTGTGGATAGGTGTTGGACCAAAAAGAGGATCATCGTATATTTCTGCTGTTGACCGCGAGGTCTTGAGTATGGCCCCTGCTTCGTTCTGAACGATTGTTCGCTCGTCGTAGAGATAGGTGCCATCAGCGATGCTGATTTCGATCACGTTTACCTTAGGGTGTGACACGGTAAATGCTTGTTCGGCAGGTATTAAGTCGAGTCCGCCAAAACTCGACCCGAAAGGACCTTGAGCTTGTACAAATGATGCAGCTAAAACGCAGGCAAATACGAGAAAACTTGATATAACGCGTTGCACTGAGACCCTCCCGTTGTCATATTGCAACATCATACTCGCTGTCACAATTCAAGAGAAACCAATTAAACATGTTTGAAGTATTTAAAACCCGTCTTACAAGGCTTGGCGCTCAATCGACATGGCTGGCTGCTAGTATCGGTGCGGTCTTGTTGTATTTATCAGGCGCAGTGCTTTTGGGAATTCACTGGAGCCAACCCGCTGAGCAAAGTTCAGTAGATGATATTCTCGCTAGCACCGCGCCGTCTGATAAGAAGCAGACGATTGGGAGTGCGACCGTTGGTACGCTTATTTTCATCACCGACAAGTTACTTGAAAAACCTGGTGGATACTTAACGAATGACGTCACTCCACCAGGGTTTTGGCTGGATAACATGCCCAACTGGGAATTTGGCGCCTTAGTTCAAGCGAGAGATTTGGCGCGTGCCTTACGTAAGGATCTCTCTAGAAGCCAATCACAATCGACAGAGGATGCGGACTTGGTTATTGCTGAGCCAGCTTTAAACTATGACAGCCAAAAGTGGTTCCCTTCGGCAGAAGCGAGCTACAAAAAAGCGGTAAAATCACTTCAGTCATATCAGATTCGACTTGCAACGCCTGGGGAGAATGCTCAGGTTTATGCCCGTGCCGACAATTTGCGTAATTACCTAGCCGATGTTGAAACACGTCTTGGTTCTCTTAGCCAGAGACTGTCTGCGAGCGTCGGTCAAGCACGTTTTAATACAGACCTCGCTGGTAACTCGGCGGCTAATCAATCTACGCCGGCCGTATTGGAACGTGTGATTAAAACTCCTTGGATGAAGATTGATGATGTTTTCTTTGAGGCTCGTGGTTCTATATGGGCATTGCTTCATATTCTCCGGGCGGTGGAGAGAGATTTTGGCGCTGTGTTAGACAACAAGAATGCACGCGTGTCTTTAAAACAAGTTATCCGTGAACTCGAGGCTACACAACAGACTGTTTGGTCTCCGATTATTCTCAATGGCTCCGGGTTTGGCATATTTGCGAACCATTCACTTGTAATGGCAAGCTACATCGCAAGAGCACATTCAGCTATTTCTGATCTTCGTACTTTGCTTGCACAAGGCTGATTATTTTTTCGCGGCCTCGACAGATGCAATCACAGCATCGCGTGCGGCGTCTGATCCGCGCCAGCCATCAACCTTGACCCACTTACCTGCTTCAAGATCCTTGTAGTTTTCGAAAAAGTGAGCAATTTGGTCGAGCAGCAAAGAACCTAGATCGTGTGGTTCTGTTACCTCCGTGTACAAGGTGGTCAGTTTCTCGTGCGGAACAGCAAGGACTTTTGAATCACGACCGCCTTCATCACTCATATCAAGAATACCAATAGGACGTGAGCGGATTACTGAGCCTGGTTGCACTGGATAGGGAGTGACCACCAGCACATCCAAAGGATCGCCGTCATCAGACAATGTGTTTGGAATATATCCGTAATTTGTGGGATAAAACATAGGAGTGGCCATGAAGCGATCCACAAAAACAGCATCGTAGTCTTTTTCGATCTCATACTTGACAGGGGTGGAATTGGAAGGGATTTCGATAGCGACATAAATGTCATTCGGAATATCCTTTCCGGCGGGTATGTTAATGAAGCTCATAGGATCCTCAGATAGTTGATGATTAACTTGAAGCGCTGACGGGCGCAAGTGTCCGGTGGTTTGCGAAGTATTTCAAGCGATAGAGGCTCAAATTACTTACGAAGCGTGGCATGACGCCTAAAATTGCCGTTTTTAATGGGTGATGCCACTATGCATGATGGACTAGTTATGAGAGTACAGCGTTGAAGATCCATATCCTCGGCATTTGTGGCACCTTCATGGGTGGGCTTGCACAAATTTGTAATCAACAGGGTTGGCAAGTGACCGGATCGGATCTGCACGTGTATCCACCGATGTCTGATCAATTGCAAGAAGCTGGGATCATTTTGCATGAGGGGTATGACCCTGCTGTGCTCTCGGGTGATCTTGATTTGGTGGTGATTGGGAATGCAATGTCCCGCGGAAATTCCCTCGTAGAGGCGGTTCTTGATGGTAACATTCCTTTTATTTCTGGCCCCGAATTACTCGGGCGTTTGACCTCAGAGATGACGGTGCTTGCGGTATCTGGAACCCACGGTAAGACCACCACCACCAGCATGCTTTCTTGGATTTTAGAGCATGAAGGATTGAGTCCTGGTTTTTTGGTGGGAGGCGTGCCAGAGAACTTTGGTGTTTCGGCTCGCCGAGGAGCTGGAAAGATTTTTGTTGTCGAAGCAGATGAATATGACACCGCTTTTTTTGATAAACGTTCAAAATTTATTCATTACCATGCTGATGTTTTCGGTATCAACAATCTTGAATTTGATCATGCAGATATTTTCGCCGATCTTGCCGCCATTGAAACTCAGTTTCATAATGCGATTCGTCGTATACCGCGCTCTGGTTTCATCATCAGTAGGGCGGGTGTCGGTGCGATAGAGCGTGTATTAAATAAAGGTTGTTGGTCGAATCAGCTTTCGATCGGTCAGGGTACACCGGTTGATTTCACAATTAACGGCAACCAACTGATCGCCAGTGGATCGGATATGAAAATCGAGTGGCCAATGCGGGGACTCCATAACGCGCAAAATGCAGAATTGGCTGTCGCAATGGCCCATGTTGTGAATGTTCCCATGGATCGAGCATTTTTCGCTCTCAGCGAATTTGGAGGAGTTGAGCGCCGGCTGAATTTATTATTTGAGAATGGATCACTTAAAGTATGGGACGATTTTGCACATCATCCGACTGCGATAGCAACCACCCTCGACACCTTGACTGAAGAACAGACCCCACTTGTTGCTGTGATTGAACTGCGATCAAATACCATGAAGGCTGGTGTGCATAGCAAGTCTCTTATGGCATCAGCCGCTTGTGCTGACTTTGTCTATTGGGTGTTACCCGAAACCATAACCTGGGATACGAGTTTGTTGTTGCGATCCAATGGAACATCGATCGTAGTTCGAGATGTATCAGCGCTAGAAAAGCAACTAGCTCAGCAGGCATCCGGTCAAATTGTTTTTATGTCGAACGGCGGATTTTCTGGGATTCAAAAACGTTTAGTAGCTCGGTTGACTGAGTGTTGAAAAAATTAGTAATAACCGCAATGTCTCCACTATGACATTTAAGTTGATTCAACCGGAGGTTAACGTGACTAAACCGCTGTTTCCCCTCCCTCTCGTACTGTTTCCTGGAGGACGACTTCCACTTCAAATTTTTGAGGCGCGTTATTTGGATATGGTTGGCCAATGTATGCGAGATGGTGAGCATTTTGTTGTAACGATGTCTCGGTCTGAGGGATTTGCGGATCTAGGGTGTGAAGTGTCAATTCGCGACTTTGATCGTTTGGATAACGGACTCCTCGGGATTCTGGCTGTTGGTGAGCGAAAGCAGCAGCTGTTTAACCCAAGGCAACGCGAGGATGGATTATGGCTTGTTGATGCCGTGGATTTACCTCTGGAGTCATCTCACGAAGTTCCTGCTGGGCACACGGGCCTAGTTGAACTCCTTAAAAGCTTACAAGCGCATCCAACGATTCGAGGCCTTTACAGCGAAATTGACTATACAGACGCTAGCGAAGTGAGTGCTCGACTAACCGAGTTATTGCCATTTGATAACGAAGTAAAGCAGTCATTTTTCGAAATGCAGGATTCAAGTAAGCGACTTTTTGAGCTCGAGTCCGAAGTTGCAAAACTTCAAATTCAGGGGCGAGACGCCTGATTTCTTGAGTGAAGCCGCTGTATAATCAAATCAATACAGTGGAGCTACCATGGATTATCAACACATAGCTAATCGGGCAACAGCAGCCAGAGCGGTCATTTCAACTGCTCCAACTAGTAAAAAAAATGCAGCACTTTTGGCTATTGGCGACACCATAATCGCGAATCAAGCAAAGATTCTCGCTGCCAACTCCCGGGACCTGGAAGCTGGTCGAAATCAGAGGTTAGACGAGGCGCTCCTTGATCGCCTGCAGTTGAATGATGAACGCATTGAAGCGATGACTCGTGGTATTGAACAAATCGTTGCTCTTCCAGATCCTGTCGGAGAAGTTTCTCAGGTTACGAAAAAATCATCTGGCATCGAAGTTGGTTTAATGCGACAACCGCTTGGGATCATTGGGATTATCTACGAATCTCGACCAAATGTGACAATAGATGCAGCTGCCTTATGTCTGAAGTCAGGGAACGCTAGCGTTCTTAGAGGCGGTAGCGAGGCTTTCCATACTAATCAGGCTATTGCCCTGTGTATTAAAACAGGGTTACAAGCGGTGGACTTACTCGATGCATGTGTTCAGATTGCGCCAACAGCGGATAGAGATTTTGTTGGAGCGATGATTGGTGGTAAATATCCGATGTGTGATGTGATCATTCCACGTGGTGGTAAGGGACTGATAGAGCGTGTCGCTAAGGATGCACGTGTTCCTGTAATTAAACACCTAGATGGTAATTGCCATGTATATATTGACTGTGAGAGTGATACAGCTACTTCCCTGCGTATTTTAGAAAATTCGAAGACACATCGATATGGGGTATGTAATGCAGCAGAATCGTTTTTGATTCATGAGGCTGTAGCGGATGTGTTGCTACCAGAGTTAAATGCGCTTTTGGAGCAGCATTCAGTTGAGATTCGCGGTTGTGAGATTGTTTGCTCTATGATTTCTTCGGCGATAGAAGCTAGTGAAGAGGATTGGTATGACGAGTATCTAGCACCAATTGTGGCCATCAAAGTAGTGCACTCTGTCGATGAGGCGATAACACATATCAATACCTACGGTTCTCATCACACGGATGCAATAGTTTCAGATAGTTACAGAACGATTCGACAATTTATGCGAGCAGTAGATTCATCTTCTGTTATCGCTAATGCTTCGACGAGATTTGCCGATGGTTTTGAATATGGCCTCGGTGCTGAAATTGGTATTTCCACAGATCGAATTCATGTTCGAGGTCCTGTTGGGCTTGAAGGATTGACTAATCAGAAGTGGATTGTGTTTGGAGAAGGCCAGGTGCGCAGATAGTGCAGGTCTTATTCGGAGGTACCTTCGATCCTGTGCACAATGGCCATGTCGCTATGGTGGATCAACTGCGGTCTACATTTCCTAGTGCCACGATACACGTGATTCCTAATAATCAGCCGCCTCATCGTAACAGTGAGGTCTCGGCAGCTCATAGGCTGGAAATGTTGCATCTTGCCATGAGTCATCTTCAGGACATCAATATCAATAAAATCGAATTTGATCGACCAGGTCCTAGTTATACTATTGATACTTTAAATGGTTTACGAGAGCAGTTTGGGAATGATGAATCCTTTGTACTGGTACTTGGCGCCGATGTTATACGTAAAATGGATTCTTGGTATAGGCCGAGGACGGTGCCATTACTTTGCAATGTCTGCATATTGAATCGTGCCGGCGAATGTGTGGAGATACCATCTGTCTTGGCAAAAATGAATGAGATTTCGGATAGCGGTCTTCTGGATAATGTACCCAGTGGTTACTTGGTGAGGCTCCAGACGCCAGATCTCTTTATTTCATCAACTTTAGTGCGTAGCCTGATTGCGCAAGGTACTAAACAACTTCCCGTACCCCAAACTGTTGCCGATTATTTGGGTAAATATGACCTATACCAGGATACTGAATGATTGAAAATACTGAAATAAGCCGCCTGATTGTGGATGCTTTAGAGGACCTAAAGGCAAGTGAAATTCGAATTATCGATGTGAGAGATCAAACCTCTGTAACGGACTGGTTGGTGATTGCTAGCGGTACATCGAGTCGACACGTTAAATCACTCGCTGATCATGTTGTTCAAGAGATGAAAAAAAAATATGGTATTTCCGCTTTAGGAAGTGAAGGTGCCGACGTATCGGAATGGGTTTTAGTTGATTTTGATTCCGTCGTACTTCATGTGATGCAACCACCCATTCGAGAGTTGTATGATCTCGAGCGATTATGGGAACGTCGTGTTCGAGGGCTCAAAGACAGTAGTGAGGTCTAATGACTGACGTGAGGCTTATTGCCATCGGACAAAAAATGCCAGATTGGGTGCAGACTGCATGTACCGAATATCTGTCTCGATTTCGTCATCAGTTCAATCTAATCCTCGAGGAAATTCCAGCTTCTAAACAAGCGGGAATTAAAGCCAAGGAAGAGCATCGAAAAAGGACGTTAGATCGCTTGAAATCGAGCGATTTCTTGATACTCCTTGACGAGGGAGGCCANTCGTATTCTACAGTTGAGCTAGCAGAACAACTAACGCGCTGGGAGCTAACNAGTCGCTCACTAGTCTTTGCTTTGGGTGGTGCTGATGGCTGGTGTGAGGNTATGTGCGAGCGTGCAGATAGCCAATGGAGCCTCTCTAAACTCGTTTTTCCACACCCTTTAGCGCGAATTATAGTGGTGGAACAATTGTACCGCGCTGATAGCGTCCGCCAAGGACACCCGTATCATAGGAGTTGAGGTTGGAGCTTTCGACAGGAGTTCGTGAAAAGAATCTGGTTTGTGGAAGAGTAGTTGTTGCTGCCTTTTTTTGCGCCTCCCTTTTGTTACTCTTGCTGATTCGTCTAATTTGGCTGCAGCTGGTCGAAACAGAGCGATTTCAGACTGCGTCAGAAGCTAATCGGTTACAAACCCTACCTCTAGAGCCCGCTCGTGGTCTGATCACCGATCGGAACGGTTTGGTTTTGGCAGAGAATCGACCTAATCTACAATTGCTTATTGTTCCTGAAGAATTTGACGACCTTGATGCGGCTATTGCTGAAGTACGATCACGTATCGATTTTTCGCATGGCGATATGGAGCGATTCGAAAAAAATTTTAAATCTCGGCGGAGACCACGTGATCCCGTGGTGGTTAAGGATGATTTGTCGGAATCGGATGCCGCTCGGATAGCCGTTGATCTATTTCGTTTCCCAGGCCTAAAAATTAAGGCGAGACCGACACGGCATTATCCTTATGGAGGCCTGACAGCCCATAGCCTTGGTTATGTGGGTCGCCTTTCTTTGAATGAGCTCAAAAACGTTGACGAAAGGCAGTACGCGGGTACAGATACGATCGGAAAGTTAGGTGTAGAAAAAGCATACGAAGATGTGTTGCTTGGGCAGGTTGGTGTCGAACGCGTTGAGACGAGCGCGCGCGGCCAAATTATGCGCTCTGTCGATCGAGAGGATCCCAAACCTGGTTCTAATATTCCGCTACATTTGGATATTGGTTTAACTGCAAAATTGTACGAGGTGCTCGGGGATAGGCGGGGTGCTATTGTAGCGATAGATCCGATTAACGGTGGTATTTTGGGGCTGGCGAGTGCACCAACCTACGACGCTAATTCATTTATCGGAGGGATTAGTCAGGCTGAATACGCGACCCTTCAATCGAATCGCGATACTCCCCTATTTAACAGAGCATTACGTGGCCAATATCCTCCAGGATCAACGATAAAACCAATGCTTGGCTTGGTCGGGTTGCACTACGGTGCGGTGAGTTGGAAAACAGAATATTTTTCTCGAGGTTTTTTTCAGTTGCCAGGAAATGACCACAAATATCGGGATTGGAAAGAGTGGGGTCACGGCCGCGTCACTATGGATAAAGCAATCATTGAGTCAGTCGATACTTACTTCTATCAAATGGCCAATAGGCTTGGGATTGATCAGATGTCTGAAGGGATGAAATGGTTCGGTTTTGGGCGTCGTCTGGGTCGTGATATTAAAGACGACTTACCGGGAATCCTGCCTAGCCGTGCTTGGAAACGCGAACTGAGAAATCAATCATGGTACCAAGGGGAGACTATCATTGCTGGCATTGGTCAGGGGTTTTGGGTAACCACCCCTCTTCAGTTAGCGGCTGCTACCACTGCGGTGGCGCGTCGGGGGAATTTCATTGATCCTCATTTTTCTTTACTTGAGGACTTGGATGCTGGTGCGCCTGTGCCAATTGGAGAGCTGATAGATTGGGAGCGCATGATTGATGCTATGGAGGGTGTGCTGCATGATAAAAACGGAACGGCTCGAGGCTCTGGGAAAGGTCTCAATTATCGAATTGCAGGTAAGACAGGGACAGCGCAGATTTTTAGTATCGGACAGGAGGAGGAGTATGAAGCGTCTGAAATTGAAGAGCGGCTCCGCGATCATGCCTTATTCGTTGGATTTGCTCCGGCGGACGCCCCGAGCATCGTTATCGCCTTAATAATCGAAAACGGTGGCTCAGGTGGCTCGACAGCAGCACCAGTAGCAAGACAAATTTTTAATTACTGGTTGCTCCGTAGAAAGGAAGGATCTATCCCTCCCGATGCCACTTATGTTACTCAGATAAACAATAAACTACTTCGCTACAAGAATGCCAGCAGCAACTGAAATCGGGCATATCGAGTCCTTCCGACCCAAGCGATTTGCGCAACGCTATGGAGTTGATCCTTTTTTAACATTGGTTGTTGTAGTCACAGTATTGTACGGACTGGTTGTCCTCTACTCTGCGTCTGGTCAAAATATGCCAATGGTTCTTCGACAGGCTGCTTACGCGTTAGCTGGCCTGGCTAGTATGTTTGTTGTATCGCAAGCACGGCGCGACGTAGTCATCCATGTTACGCCGTTCGTTTTCGCACTCTCCGCAGTGTTCCTGGTTGCTGTTTTACTAATGGGTGTTGATGTAAAGGGGGCACAGCGTTGGTTAGATCTGCCAGGGTTCCCGAGGTTTCAGCCATCTGAGCTGATGAAATTAGCCTTGCCAGCTATGGTTGCTTGGTGGTTAACGCGACGAAAACTCCCTCCAACGCTGTCTCAGTTAATTATCGCGGCTGCTCTAATAGTGATCCCTGTCGCATTAATCGCAAAGCAACCTGACCTGGGGACCAGTATCATCATTGCCGGATCTGGTTTTTTCGCGATTTTCCTAGCAGGAATTTCTTGGCGACTTTTAGCCATGTTGGGAGGTTTAGCGGTTGCGGCATTCCCACTACTTTGGATGGTGATGCTTGATTATCAACGAACGCGGGTGATGACTCTTATAGATCCTCAGAGCGATCCCCTTGGGGCTGGTTGGAACAGTATTCAGGCGATGACAGCGCTTGGCTCTGGTGGTTTGTTTGGTAAAGGTTATGCTTCTGGAACGCAGGCACAGTTAAAATTCCTACCAGAGTCTCATACAGACTTTATTGTCGCTGTCATTGGTGAGGAAATGGGATTCTTGGGAATAAGTGCGCTATTGATTTTGTATACTTTAATTTTAGGACGCTGCCTTGCTTTGACTATGCGAGCGAGAGGTAATTTTGGGCGGCTATTATCTGGTTCAATTACGTTAACTTTCTTTGTATATGTGTTCGTGAATTTTGGGATGGTTAGTGGAATACTGCCAGTGGTAGGTGTGCCCTTACCATTAATTAGTTATGGTGGAACATCTATCGTTTCATTATTGATTGGGTTTGGTTTAATCATGTCAATGCAGAGGACGAACAGGGTACTTTCAGGGGAGTCGTGATGCGCATCATCCAGATGATCGTTATTGTTATTAGTTTATTCGGACCACCTATTTCGTTGGCAAACGCTAATTATGCTGAACGCTCTGAAGTACAGGTGATGGTTAAACGTCTTGCGGCCAAGGGACTGAATCCTAATGAGATATTGACATTAATGTCGGAAGCGAAACGATTAGATTCCGTGATCAATGCGATGAATCGCCCAGCGGAAAGAAAAAAATGGAAAGATTATCGTTCTATCTTTCTGAAGCGACCACGAATACTGGCAGCAAAAAGCTTTCACCAGAAGCATAGAGAGACTCTTGCGCGGGCAGAGCTGGAATTGGGTGTTCCAGTTGAGGTTATCCTTGCAATTATTGGCGTCGAGACCTACTTTGGTAAGAATAAAGGGAGCTTTCGAGCCCTTGACGCATTGGCGACTCTGGGATTGGATTATCCGAAGCGGGCTAAATTCTTTTTGGGTGAGTTAGAGTCGCTGTTTCTTCTTGCCAGGGAAGAGAATTTGAGTGTGACTGACTTGAAGGGTTCTTATGCCGGGGCTATGGGTTTTGGTCAGTTTATCCCATCCAGTTATTTAGCCTACGCCATCGATTTTGATAATGACGGCCGGCGCGATTTGATCAATAACCCTGCCGATGCGATAGGTTCGGTTGCAAATTATCTTATGAGGCATGGTTGGGACACGGCTTACGGAGTTGCGAGCATTGTTTCCGATGCGGCATTCAATGTTAAGAAAATGGAATCTGCCATCGTCATTAAAGAAACAGGTTCTGAGTTGACGGCAAAAGGCGTAAAAGGCATTCCTCCTGAATGGGCTCAGCTCCCACTTGATGTGCTTGGATTGCATGGTACAGAAGGCGATGAATACTGGGCTGTTACCAAGAATTTCTATGTCATTACTCGCTATAACCGATCGCCGTTATACGCTATGGCGGTGACCCAATTGTCTGAAGAGATCGCTAAGGAACTAGCCTTGTGAGGCCAGTGCTGTTGGTGCTTGGGTTAAGTTTTTTAGCCAGTTGCTCTACAGTTCAAGATTGGCTAGGGCGGGGTGCTGAACCATCTGAAACGAAAGAATTGATGGACGATATTCCAGATGGTCCGCCTTTAATAAACTCGGTGGATATTGCCGCATTACCAGAACCCGAAGCAAAGCCAGAACCCTTATCTCGGTACGGTAATCCTGAAAGCTATTTTGTGGACGGCGTTACATATGAGATTAGGCCGGTCGACCCGGGATTCGAAGAGACTGGGATCGCAAGCTGGTATGGACGTAAGTTTCACGGTCGGCTCACATCGTCGGGCGAACCTTTTGACATGTTCCAGTTTACTGCTGCGCATAAAACAATGCAGATTCCGGCTTGGATCCGCGTAACTAATTTTGAAAATAGAAAATCTTTAGTGGTTCGCGTGAACGATCGAGGTCCTTTCAAAGAGGGAAGGGTCTTAGATCTATCGTGGGCTGCAGCTAAGCGGCTAGGTTTTTCAGAGAATGGAACAGTAAAGGTGAGTTATGAAGTTTTGACGGTCCCGACTGCCAATCCCTCGTTAATTCCAAACCCCCTTGCTAAAACAGCGCAATCCGTCTTTCAAGTAACGGCTGTGTCAACGGAAGAGCAGGCTCAAAAATTAGCCAGTCAAATCCGTAGTGCAATCCCCCAAGAACAAGCGAGCGTGCGTGTCGAATCAAATGGATCCGGATTGTTCCGGGTACAGGTACTGCCAACACTTAATTTAAGTGTTGAGCGCGCGGTTTATGAAAAGTTGGTGATGTTAGGTTGGTCACCGCAAAAATCGATCATGAAGTAAAAAGTAAAGCAAGGAGAGTAGAGTGCGTCTCTTTTGGATAGCTCTGACGTATGTATTTAGTTTAGCTGCTGGTGCCAATGTTCCGTTAACAGAAGTACTTGGAAATGGTCCACCAATACCGGCGGCGCCCGAATTGCAAGCATCAGGGTATCTTCTGCTCGACGCCACCAATGGTGAGATATTAGTGGAGTATAATGCCGATCAGCCACTCCCACCGGCCTCGTTGACTAAAATGATGACGGCCTACATTGCGGAACGTGAAATCGCAGAGGGTCGAGCTAGCTTCACTGATGAAGTACCTATTAGCGTTAAAGCATGGAAGACTGGCGGTTCACGCATGTTTGTTCGTGAAGGGACAGAGGTTCGGTTGGAGGATCTTTTACGTGGGATCATCATTCAGTCAGGTAATGATGCAAGTGTCGCTGTAGCAGAATATATTGCGGGCTCTGAGGATGTTTTCGCTGATGTTATGAATCAAACGGCTAGAAATATCGGTATGACCAACACACAATTTAAGAATTCAACAGGTCTGCCCCAAGAGGATCATTATACAACTGCTAAAGATCTGGGAATTCTTGCCGCTCGGACCATTCGTGATTTTCCAGCGACTTATGCGATTTACAGTGAAAAGAACTTTACCTATAACGGTATTAAGCAAGCTAACAGAAATAGTCTTTTATTCCGTGACCTCAGTGTGGACGGATTAAAAACGGGTCATACCGAAGAGGCAGGCTATTGTTTAGTTGCTAGTGCAGAGCGAGATGGTTTTCGTCTAATTTCCGTGGTTATGGGTACGGCAAGTGAAAAATCTCGTGAGCAGGAGACGACTAAATTATTGCAATACGGATTTAGATATTTTAGCGGACAGACTTTATTTACGGCGGGTCAGCCGCTACCTGAGAGTGCTCGTAAAGTATGGTTTGGTGAAGCTGAGTCTGTGGATCTTACCCCAACGCAAGCGTTGTATGTGACATTACCGCTCGGTCGCGAGCCATCGATCCAGGCAATCCTCGACGCCCCAGATAGTCTTGATGCGCCGTTAGAGTCCGGCACTACCGTAGGGACCGTTAGGATAATGCTCGGGGAACGCGTACTTGCAGAATCACCTGTCGGTGTTGCAAACGCCGTTCCAGAGGGTGGGATCTTCAAACGCCTAATGGACTATGTATTGAGATTTTTTGCATGAATTGGTGTTGCCTCAACGGGGAACTCATGCCGCTCCACAAAGCGCGGATTTCTCCAATGGATCGAGGCTTTTTGTTCGGTGACGGTGTTTACGAGGTTATGGCACAGATCGATGGTCGAATTCGTGCGAAGTCGCTTCACGCTCAGCGTTTGCAATTAAGCCTCGATTCGATCGGTCTTGATACGTCAATTGAGCATGTGTTTGCTGACGTCGATCGATTGATAAAAAAAGCCGGTTTCTCTAACGCGAAAATTTATATCCAGGTGACTCGTGGGACCTCGAGCGTCCGAAATCATTCGTTTCCGTCAATCGTATCACCAACGATTTTTCTTACAGTTAGTGACTTTGAAGCTGTCTCGCAGATGACTTCTAAAGCAATTGTAAGACCGGATATCCGTTGGCGAAAAAACTACATTAAGTCAACTGCGCTGCTTGGTAATGTCTTGCTCATGCAGGAGGCTCGAGATTCTGATGCACAGGAAGCGATCTTGTACCGTGAGGAATACGTGACCGAGGCGTCTACATCGAACGTATTCGTGATTCGAGGACAAAAGGTGGTGACTCCGCCATTAAGTGATCTGATTTTGCCAGGAATTACTAGACATATCGTGATTGAAATTGCTCATAATCTAGGTATATCAATAGTAGAGGATAATATTCGGGTAGATTGCCTTCAAGAAGTAGATGGTATTTTTTTAACAAGTTCAACTAGGGGCTTGATGCCTATCGTTGAGCTGAATCCTGGTGGTAGTGTCGGAAATGGTAAGTTGACATCGATATTTTTGGCTTTACAGGACGCGTATGATGAGAAATTGCGATGCTATGACTGATGGGCCGCAGCCGTCAAAGCCAACCATCGAATTCCCATATGATGGTTACCATATCTCTGTTATCGCGGATACCTGCGAAGGGTTTGTATCGATCCTTGAAGAGATAGTGAAACGCCATTGCGAGGGTTATGCTACCGAGGGGTTACGGATTACAGCGAGTAAGAATGGAAAGTATCAAAGTTTTCGTTTTTCAATAAAGGCCGAAAGTGAAANTCAGTTGAAGCAATTACACGAAGATTTAAAGNCCACTGGTNGAGTNCACATGGTCCTCTGATGACTGAAGTGATCATTTTAGAACGAGGGCTTGAGGCNTACGAACGAACGCATCAGGCGATGAGGAATCAGATAGCACTATTNAAAGGCGGNNNGCGGGCTGAGATTTGGCGTGTGCAACATTATAGGGTGTTCACGCAAGGTCAGGCGGGTAAAATTGAGCACCTACTAGATCTGGGTGATATCCCACTAGTGCAGTCCGATCGCGGTGGACAAGTAACGTATCATGGTCCAGGGCAGGTAGTTCTTTATACGCTGATACCGCTAAAAAACTTTGGATTAAGCGTCCGTGGTCTTGTAAGTATGCTTGAAAATACGCTGATAGCACTATTGGGTATTTATGGAATTGCGGCAGAAACTCGCTCTAAATCGCCGGGTGTTTATGTTGATAATAAGAAGATAGCAAGTTTAGGTCTTAGGATTCGTCACGGGGTTTCATTTCACGGTATGGCCATTAACGTCAAAATGGACTTAGAGCCGTTCTCTAGAATCAATCCCTGCGGATATCCGGGTTTGGAAGTTGTGCAGATTGCAGATCTCATTGGCGATGCAAGAGTTGATCAGGTAGCAAAGCGTTTGTCTGAGTATTTAAAAAAAGAATTATTTAGGGTAGCGAGTCATCGGATGACCAGCAAGACCCAATAAAAGATCTTTAATCATTGACCATGCAGGTTCTTGTGTTGCGCCTTTGATGCTCCTATCGGTGTCATGACAAAGGGCCAATAACTTTCTCAATTGTGTGAGACTGAGTCGATTGACTGCGCCATGGACTAAACCCTCTCGTGAACGCCACACTCGAAGTGAGCTGATGGCTTGATTTGCGGATTCTCCCTGGTCTATGCGGTATCTGATCTGCAAAAGGATATCGAGCTCTCTAGATATTGCCCACAGCGCGGTCATCGACTCAACACCCTCTGCTTTTAGAAGGTCTGTGGTGCGGTTGAGGCGAGGAAGATCTCCCTTCAGTGCGAGGTCCAGGAGATCGTAAACAGTGTATTTAGCGCTTTGCGTGACGACCTCGAGTACTTTGGCGAGTGGTAGTGATGAGCCATCAATCAGATCGGGTTCAATCAGTTTGAGTCGCTCAATTACCTGCTTAGCGGCTAACAAATTACCATGCGTGTACTCCTGAACAGCTATTTTAGCGTCTGAATCTAACTCAATTCGGCACACTTTCAGCTCTGAATCGAGCCATTTAGCGAACTGATACGATGGTATATGGTTCGCTTCAATCAAAGTGTTGGATGTTTCCAGTAGTTTATACCAAGCGGCTGAGGTTTCACTTTTTCCAAGCTTTGGACCACTTATTAAAAGACGTTTATCGTGTGGTGAGTTTTGAATCCATTGTTCGATCACTGTTTTCAAAGGCTGATTAAGTGTAGTTTTACTTAATCGCAATTCAACCAGTGTCCTTTCTGCAAAGAGAGATAATGTTTCGAGTTCACTAAGAACCCGATTGGCAATGTCAGACTCCGATTGATCGAGAACCAACCGCTCAGAAAAGCCCTGATCTTTTCCGGACTTCCTCCATAAATCTCCAATGCGCGTGATAAAGAATGCCTCGTTACCAAGGAGGGCCGCAACAGGTGGGATTACTTTACCCCACTGGTTGGTCTCAAATTGAGATGCTCTGATGCTCATCAGTTATTTGGTCTTCGATCTTTTACTTTGTTTAACTGCCTGTTCGTAACGTACACGAATTGAGGCCACGACCTGGAGAGCCAAATCATCTTCAAGACTTCTTTTCAGTTGGGCGATACTCTGCTGGTCAGCTGACGTAGCGCTGCCGCTTTCGATGTAGACAAGAGTTACACGGACTTCAGTTTCTGGCACTATGTTGTTATGATCTTGGCTAGTCAAGTTATAGCTCATCTCAAGTGCCAGTTCAGTTTGATCTCCGCTATCAGACACCGGCCCGAGGATCCGTTTAGATTCTTTTGGAAGTGTCAACTTTAAGGTAGGAGCTGAGCTTGCTGAAACAATCTGTACACCTTGATGAGTAAATTTTTGAGTGATCTTTTGAACGATGGAGGAGTAAGGATCTGTTGCTTCAATGCGTAAAACCTCTGGAATCTGACCCATCGAGTCGGCTGTGCCGCGCAACCGAAAACCGCACCCAGCCAGCAACCCTAGCCCAGAAAGCGTTAAAAATACTCTTCTGATCATCGTTCTGGTGCCACAACTAAGTTGACGATTTTTTGCGGAACAACGATTGCTTTTTTCTCAATCATGCCTTTGAGGAATTTCGCGACGCCCGGCTCCTCACGCGCTATTGTCACCACCGTTTCTTCATCTGCATTCGTAGCCACTTGAATTCGCCCACGGAGCTTGCCGTTTACTTGAACTACCAGAGTGACTATATCTCGAGACAATGCATCTTCGCGAACAGTTGGCCAATCCACATCTATCAGCGAATCGCCGTTACCGAGCTGTGACCACAGGTGCTGTGCAATGTGTGGCGTGATTGGTGACAATAAAATAATAAGTGTTTCGATAACTTCCGAGCGCACCAGCGAATCCAACTCAGTTGTCGCATCGAATTTCATTGCGCTGTTCGTTAATTCCATTACCGCAGCAATGGCCGTATTGAAGTGGAATCTGCGACCTATATCATCGGAGACCTTAGCAATTGTTTCATGGAGTTTTCGGAACAGATCGCGGGCAGAATCAGAGAGTGGTTCGAGCTCAAGCATGCGAGAGGTTGAGTGATTACCTTGATTAATATGCTCTGTAACGAGTGTATGTAATCGTTTCAGGAATCGGTTGGCCCCAGCGACTCCGTCATCGGACCACTCCAGTGACAGTTCGGGTGGCGCTGCGAACATCATGAATAATCGAACAGTATCTGCTCCGTATCGATCGATAAGTTCTTGTGGATCAACGGTGTTACCTTTTGACTTCGACATTTTTGACCCATCCTTTAACACCATTCCCTGCGTTAGTAGCTTTTTGAATGGCTCGTTACTGTCAACCAAATCTAAATCGCGCAGAACTTTATGGAAGAAACGTGCATAGAGGAGGTGTAGGATTGCGTGCTCAATACCACCGATGTAAAGATCTACAGGCAGCCAATAGTTGGCGTTTTGATCTAAGATTGCATCATTTGAAAATGCACTCGCAAATCGGGCGTAGTACCAGCTTGATTCCATAAAGGTATCGAATGTATCTGTTTCACGTTTCGCTGGACGGCCCGTGTCAGGGTCAACGGTGTCAGCAAATTCGCTACGGCCAATCAACGGGCTCCCTGATCCATCGACCACGATATCTTCGGGTAAAATGACAGGAAGATCCTCGTCATGGACAGTCTTTAAGCCCTCATCGGTATGAATTACGGGAATTGGACATCCCCAATAGCGTTGACGACCGACGCCCCAGTCCCGTATACGATATTTTTTTGTCTCTCGTCCAATACGCTGACCCTCGATAGCGCTGGCAACTGCTTCGAAAGCTTGCTCAAAAGTAAGACCATCAAATTGTCCAGAGTTGACAGTGATTCCAGTTTTCGCACACCATGCTTGTTTGCTCAAGTCATACTCAGGATCGTCTTCGAGCGGTTTGATAACGGGTTTGATGGGAAGGTTGTATTGAATCGCAAATTCCCAGTCGCGTTGGTCATGACCCGGGACCGCCATAACTGCTCCTGAGCCATAATCCATTAGCACGAAATTTGCGATCCAGATTGGAACTGCCTCTCCAGTGAACGGATGGATAACATATTCACCTGTGGCAATGCCTTTCTTCGGTGTTTGCGCAAGGTCTGCCTCAATGACCGACATTTGGGTACATTCCTTGATGAACGCGTCTATATCAGGATTTATTTTTGCGGCTTTTGTTGCGATTGGATGCTGAGCAGCAACCGCCACATAGGTAATACCCATTATGGTATCAGGGCGTGTTGTGTATACCTCGACCCACTCTCGAGTTCCTTGAAGCTCAAAACTGAATTCGACGCCTTGACTTCGACCGATCCAATTCCTCTGCATGGTCTTGACTTGTTCTGGCCAGTCAACCGAATTCAAATCATCCAATAATTCGTCCGCGTAATCAGTGATACGGATGAACCACTGATCAATTTCACGTTTTTCAACAAGTGCCCCAGATCGCCAGCCGCGACCATCGACAACTTGTTCATTCGCAAGAACCGTCCGATCTACTGGATCCCAATTAACTCGCGCTTTTTTGCGATATGCCAAACCTTTTTCAACCATGCGCGTGAAGAGCCATTGTTCCCAACGATAGTAATCAGGAGTGCAGGTGGCGAACTCACGATCCCAATCATATGCGAAACCTAGACGCTTCAGCTGTCTACGCATATGGTCGATGTTGTCGTACGTCCATGAAGCAGGAGCCAGTTGATTTTTTATTGCTGCATTTTCGGCCGGCATACCAAATGCGTCCCAGCCCATTGGCTGAAGCACGTTGTAACCCTTCATCGTCATAAAGCGGCTGATCACGTCCCCGATGGTGTAATTTCGGACATGCCCCATGTGCAGTTTCCCCGAAGGATAGGGAAACATGCAAAGGCAATAGAACTTTGGCTTATTGGGATCCTCAATAGTTTTGAAAGTCTTTTCTGATTCCCAGTACTTTTGGATTTCCGGTTCAATAATTTGAGGTTGGTAATCGCGCTCCATCAGCTCTAATTCGTCCTTAGGATAAAACCCAAAGCATAGCGTTTCGATCTCTTGACTGTAAGGCGTTTAACGAAAAAACTATCCTAGTTGGGCATGAATGCCTCGTTTCGCCGAGTCAGTGTCAAGATAATGAGCAGTAGAACCACGACTGGCGCCTCTCCGGCACGCGCATACGGAGTAACGGTCGTCGCAGGGATCACAATGTGGCTCAGCATAGCCTTCTTAAATCGCGGGAGTTCTTTTTCAATCCGGCCACGCGCATTTATAAATGCTGTTAGCCCATCATTTGTGGCTCGAACCACAGGTTTCCCAAGTTCTCGCGCTCGAATTTGGGCAATTTGAAGATGCTGATTGGGCCCAATTGAATCACTAAACCAAGTATCGTTTGACACAGTTAGGATGACATTGGCAGATCGTGCCATATCACGCACTTGGCCTGTATAAGCGATCTCATAGCAAATGAGTGGTGCAAATTTTAGATATCTATGAGTGAGTATTTGTTGCCGATTTCCTGGAATAATCGTAGACATTGGCAGATCAAAAAAAGCGATCAGCCCTCTAAAAATCGACTCAAACGGTACGTATTCACCAAAGGGTACTAACCTAGTTTTATCATAGCTTCCGGTGCCAACGCCCAGGGTAATCAGGCTGTTTGTGTATCTGCCTTGATGTTGTCCGAGAATACCAGTAATCAATGTTTGCTTATTTAACAGAAGTTGCGACTCGAGATCGGGAAGGGTCACATTTAGACGTGATTCAGTCAGCGGTAACCCTGTTTCCGGCCATATGATTACATCAACATCCGATGGAAGTCCCTGGGAAACGTGACCTCCAACGATCTGGTCTCGAAATTCAGGCTTCCATTTGAGTGCTTGGGGGATGACCGGTTGCCATAGGGCGACATGCAGACTATTTTCAGGATTTTCTTCAGGATTAAATTGCTGATTGAGTGCCATGCCTCCGGCTAAAATGATTATTGGTAATAATATTGGCTTGATCCTTCGATCCATCAGACCCACTAAAAAACCACCGCTGGTAAGACAGATAAGGGCAGTTGTGCCGAAAACTCCCACCCATGATATATAACCTTCAAAAGGTGTTTCGATTGCGCTGTATCCGAGCAGCAGCCATGGAAAACCTGTCAAAATCCAACTCCGAAGTGCTTCCATAGTTACCCAACATGAGGTGAGTAAGCACACTCGGCCTAGCGTTGTTGACCAACGTCTATGCCAGTTGGTGTAACACAACGAAGCAATCCCAGGGAATACTGCCAGACCTGCTACGAAGGCTGTTGTCATGGTCAGCGCGAGTGGGATTGATGCGCCTCCATGTTCTGTCATGCTGATTGAAATCCAAGAGATCCCGGTCCCAAAAAGACCAAGCCCATAAATGAAGCCGACAAAGAAACCGGAATACTTTATAGAGAGCCACATCCAGACCGCGATGCTCACGCTTCCAAACCACCAGAAATTAAAGGGAGCAAACGCAAGGGTGCCTAATGCGCCAGCAATGAGCGCTATGATATATTTAAACAGGTTCGTTAGATCCATGCGGACGAACTTCAAGAAGACGGATTCGTCTACTATCCGCGTTTAATATAATGAAATCTAGGTTGCCAAGAGTTGTCTTTTCGCCACGTGCAGGCAGATGACCGAAAGTGTGTGTAACGAGACCACCGATCGTATCAAACTCATCATCTGAGAAGTTTGTCCCAAACTCCTCATTGAAGTCTTCAATCTCCGTCATTGCTTTGACAAGGCTTGCACCATTAGCTTGGCGCCGAATATTGAGATCCTCTTCATGATCGTGCTCATCTTCGATCTCACCGACGATTTGTTCTAGCACATCTTCAATGGTCACTAATCCCGCGACGTCTCCATATTCATCGATGACCACGGCCATATGTGCTCGGTTATCGCGGAATTCTTTTAGTAGCTGATCAAGACGCTTACTCTCTGGTACGCGCCGAACTGGGCGTGCGACTTCCTTAATCTCAAACTGTTCGAGATCCTGACTGATTAAGAAGGGGAGTAAGTCTTTGGCGAGAAGAATTCCAACAACCTCGCCAGGTTGCTCGTTAAGAACCGGAAAGCGAGAGTGCGCAGACTCGATTATTCGCGGCAAGAACTCTTCAGGTCGCTCGTCTGCCCGAATAGCAATCATTTGAGTTCGCGGAATCATGACTTCTCTAACCTGCATATCGCTGACGGCGAGTGCTCCTTCGAGAATCGCAAGGGTCTCTTGATTAAATAAACCACGCTCGTTAGCGTCACGTAGTTCATCAATTAACTCGGGTTTATTTTCAGCCTCACCCGAAATAACGCTCGCCAAACGGTCGAACCAGGATCGCGAATCCTGGTTCTCGGGACGTCGTCCGTCATTCATGTACCTTTTTGTTCCTCGCTCAGATACGGATTAGGATAGCCGAGATTTAAAAGAATACCGATTTCTTTAGTCTCCATCTCATTGGCATCATTACCATTAACGTGATCATAACCCATCAAATGCAGACATCCGTGAACAACCATATGTGCAAAATGCTGTTCAAAATGTTTCGATTGCTCATTGGCCTCTTTCTTAACTACAGGTAAACAGATAGCGATGTCACCAAGTATTGCCGGGCCTTCAGGTATTTGAATGTCTGCGGGGAAAGACAGCACGTTGGTTGGATATTTTTTACCGAGGAATAACGCATTGAGTTGCCGGCCTTCAGTCGCATCAACCACACGAATCGCTAGTTCGTATACTTTGTCAGTTTCGGATGATAACGTTGTCTTCGCCCAGTGTATTACTTGATCCGAAGCGATGGGGCAGTTCTCAGTTGAATCGTCAAACTCAATGATCATCTGGCGCCTTGTCGTAAGCATCAACGATGCGACCCACTAATGGATGCCTTACAACATCTCTGTAGCCAAACCGCGTCATCGAAATACCTTTGACAGCTTCGAGTACCCGGCAAGCATGCATAAGTCCCGAGTCTGACTTTCTTGGTAAATCAATCTGACTTGGATCACCTGTGATGACTGACGTGGAACCAAAGCCAAGCCGCGTAAGGAACATTTTCATCTGCTCGCGCGTGGTATTTTGGCTCTCATCTAAAATAATGAAACTATGATTTAGCGTACGGCCACGCATGTAGGCAAGCGGCGCTATTTCAATGACCTGGCGCTCGAGTAGCTTGGTGGTCTTGTCGAAACCAAGCATTTCATACAGTGCGTCATAGAGGGGTCTCAAATAAGGGTCTATTTTCTGGGCAAGATCTCCGGGTAGAAAACCAAGTCGTTCCCCAGCTTCAACTGCCGGCCTAACAAGGATAATACGTTCAACTTGGTCACGCCGAAGCGCTTCGACAGCACAGGCGACTCCCAACCATGTTTTTCCGGTGCCCGCAGGTCCAATGCCAAAATTAACATCATGTGATTTTATTGCTTCGATGTAACCAAGCTGATTTCTTCCACGAGGTTTTATTTTGAGTTTGGGGGTGTCGATCACGATTGCTGCGTGAGTATTCTCTTGAGCGATCGATACCGCTTGCAATTGCAGATGAACCGAGTCGCCTGTGAGTTCGGAATCTCGGGTTTCTCGATACAACTGATCAAGTAAACGAGCGCAAGTTTTCGTCGCAACCTTTTCACCTTCAATTTCAAATTCGTTGCCGCGGTTACGTATTATTACAGGTAACCGTGATTCGATAAGCCTCAGGTGGGCATCTCGGTGACCGCACAGAGATGCCAAGCGTCGAACGTCATTGGGTTCAATAACAAATTGGTGAACGTCCATTACCACGGATCTCTAGAGGTCATTCGGCCTCGCAGAGAATTAGGATAAGCTTCCACAATTTCGCATTCCACAAGTTTTCCGATGAGGTTGGTCTGGTCTGAACGGAAATTCACAACCCGATTATTTTCGGTACGACCAGATAACTCGCCAGGATCTCGTTTCGACGGGCCGGTTACCAGTATTGGTTGTAGCGTACCGACCATATCTCTGCTGAATTTTTGAGCATTTTGAGAAATTCTGGCTTGCAGCGCCGCTAAATGAGTTTTTTTTGTGTCTTGGTCGGTTTGGTCGTCGAGATCAGATGCAGGGGTACCAGGTCGGGTCGAGTAAAGAAAGCTAAAGCTCACATCAAATCCCACGGACTCAATCAATTCCATTGTTTTCTCAAAATCTGAGTCTGTCTCACCAGGGAAACCAACAATAAAATCTGACGATAGACTGATTCCCGGACGCGCCTTTTTAATCTTCCGGATTTTGGCTTTGTATTCAAGTGCAGTGTGGCCACGTTTCATGGCGGTAAGAATCTTGTCAGAGCCAGACTGCACCGGGAGATGCAGGTGGCTGACAAGTTTTGGGATGTCTCTAAAGCATTCTATTAGAGCGTCTGAGAACTCAATAGGATGGCTTGTAGTAAAACGGATGCGCTCTATTTCTGGGACCTCTGCTATAACACGAATCAGATCTGCAAGATCCACGGTATCACCGTCATCTGTCTCCCCACGGTAGGCATTTACGTTTTGTCCTAAGAAATGAATTTCCCGAGCACCCTGATCCACATTAGCAAGAACTTCCTGAAGGACGCTCTCAAGCGGACGGCTTATTTCTTCACCCCGCGTATATGGAACAACACAGAAGGTGCAATATTTACTGCAGCCTTCCATAATGCTGACATAGGCACTTGGCCCTTCCAGACTTGGCTCCGGTAAGCGATCGAATTTCTCGATCTCCGGAAAGCTAACATCGACCTGTGCCTCGCCACTATTGCGCCGAGCTTCCAACATCTCGGGCAAACGATGCAGGGTCTGAGGCCCAAAGACTAGGTCGACGAATGGAGCTCTTTGCCGAATCGCCTCACCTTCTTGCGATGCAACGCAACCACCAACACCAACAATTAGATTTGGGTTGATTTCTTTAAGAACCCTATAGCGACCCAGTTCAGAGAATACTTTTTCTTGTGCTTTTTCTCGAATGGAACATGTGTTTATAAGAATAACTTCCGCATTGTCCGGCGTGTCAGTCATAGTCAATTCATGACTAGCATTGAGCAGATCAGCCATTCGGTCCGAATCATATTCATTCATCTGACAACCATGGGTCTTGATGAAGAGTTTTGCTGTCATCCGATCTCCTTCCTCATGGGCGCGCGAGTATAGTCCGAAGCGCCTGAAATTGCACGACTGATCTTGACGGGGGCCACAAAGACCGACAGACTACGCGACCCTAGACAAAGGATCGAGATGGCTAAATCCACTGACCCAACTTTCCGCGTACAGTTTGTCAGTCAAGATAAGGTGTTCGAGGTTTTCGCCAAACAAATTTATTCTAGCGACCTATACGGATTTATCGAAGTTGAAGAATTTATATTTGGTGAGCGGAGTGGATTTCTGGTAGATCCATCGGAAGAGAAGCTTAAGACTGAATTTCAGGGTGTAAAACGCAGTTACATCCCGATGCATGCCGTCATTCGTATAGATGAAGTCGAGGTTTCAGGCCCTGCCAGAATTCGTGATAGCAAAGGTTCTGTTGCCTCGCTCTCACGGGTTCCACCACCTAGAGTCCCGCGAGACGCGGATTGATCTGAATTTCGTCGAGTAGAATACGAGCCGATTCCATTAAGCTTGCGTCCTCAGTAGGATCAAAATCCTTCCCATTAGGCTCTAAGTCACTCATGCTCTCTATACGTGGTAAACCAAGATCCGATCGGCGCGTGTTTTCTATGTCAAGTAGTGTTTGTTTGTTGATTTCCCGCTCTTTGACGCGTGTTTCAAGGTGCAGGGAAGTGTCCTTCTCACTTCCCAGTTCGAGTGCTCTTTCTGTTCGCTTAAGTAGAGCTTTAAAATTCGGATCTGCTGCGATGCGAGCCTGATGACGATCGATTAAC
>PBZS01000010.1 GCA_002730235.1 Gammaproteobacteria bacterium
TTAACACTAAATCTTTCGATTCTTGCAACCAATCGTTTACAACGGATTCCGTAGCTTCCGATGTCTTATTAAGCGACTGCCCCAAAGTTGCGTTCTTTACAACTTCTGGCCAAAAAGAGGACATCTGAGAAAAGCGATTGATACCAGCTGATTCATGCTGGAAATACTTAATAAGCTCCTCGAGAATAAATATTTGCTCTACATCCTGAACATTCTGCTGTCCTAATAAGACTTGAGCATTGGTCAAAATCGAAGCCCATGAGTAGTGGAAAAGCTGAAGATTCCTAATTGAGTTTTTCGGAATAGTTAAAAAATGATGGTCTGGCTTAGAGGTGAATTCATTCGATATTGTTATAACCGCATCAACTTTATATCTTTTTGCCAGCCGACAATATTTCTCAACCTGCTCCGCGCTCAATTTATTATTTTTGATCTTAGCCTCGATCAGAGCAGACCACTGCGTTCTACCGGTAGTTACGATGATAAATCCGTCAGGGCGACAATCAGCAAACTCTTTATCTTTAAATTCTACTTCGGTGAGACATCGAATCCGAGCCTGCTTACCTAATCGAATTGAGGGGCCACCAGCAAAAGCAGAGTTAAACCAACCGTCAATCACAGGCAGAGTGGCCAAGAAAGCGGACAGAACCTGATTTTCTGTATTCGATGCCGAGCCAGTCGGTATTAATCTGCTGTCACGGTAGCGTTCAATGTAATCGGGTAATTGTGGCATTAGTAATCAATCCTTAAGGTCGACTTCGTATGAATGCTTCATGAACATTAGCATTTGTGGTTTATTTTTTTAAGTAAGCAAATAGGTGTCTCAAAAAGACTCAAAGTCGACAAGAAAAGGTTACTAATGGGTTACTAGAATTAAGCGAACGTACGGAAGAGAGACTGAGAATACTACTATGACTGGAGGCGCGTACCGGAATCGAACCGATGTCCACGGATTTGCAATCCGCTGCATAACCACTCTGCCAACGCGCCTGACTTGAAGGCCGCGAATATTACAACTCTAGATGCTCTCTTACAAGAACTTGAATAGCGCGTAAAAAAAAGCCCGCGTCTCGACACGGGCTCCTCTCGTGTGATTGCGTTTTAAGGCTTAACAGTTGTCAAACCAAGGTTTGCCCAGTTCTGCATGCCGCCACGATACCACTTGATCTTGTGCGAAGGATAACCGAAATCTAGTAGTGCTTTGATATTTGCTGGGGATTGACCGCACCACATACCATTGCAATACATCACCAAAGTCTTTGCCTTACCAAATTTCCAGAGACCATCGAACTGAGAGGCATTAAACCTGCCCTCCATGATTTCGCCAATCGATAATGGATCTGCGCCCTTCGCCGTATTCAACTTGGTCCATGGAAGATTAATTGCTCCAGGGATCTGGCCACGTTCAACCCAATTCGGAGTACGCGAATCAATCACCAGAATCGAATCATCACCGGCTGACATCTGCTCCAGGTAGTCGATCATCTCATTTTCACCGATTGTCTCCACGCCTGGGGCAAGACTGATCGGCTGAATACAAAACGGAGGACATGGCCGCGAAGTCTTCGCAAAAGAAGCGTCAACGTTATTGCCGTTGTCTTGTACCCGCTGAATGGTAATGATTTTACCCTTGTGCTTGATCTGTGCCGTAGCCTTACCACCAAAGGTAATGTCTACTGGCTTATTTTGGGCATTTGCTGCGAATGGTGTTACCGCGAGAGCGGCCGCGACTATTGCCCCTGCGAGAGTTTTTTGAATATTCATAATCAATATCCCTTTCATTATTTTCTTCGAAGATGGCCACACTTTAGATCGTTTCCGCCTCATCTGAACAGGAATCCTCGAGTTCAGAGTCAGTCGGACAAGGCTTACCGTCTGCGCAGGTTTTTGGCTCTTCAGCGTAAGCTGTGTTCACCAAATGAGAGGAAGGCAACAANGNCACNCCCATCGCGATGATCAAAACTTTCAAAAACCCAAACCGCATACAAATGCCTTTAATTACGTCCTGTCCACATAACCGCACTAGATTTTACCCCCAAAGGGGATTTATGCATAGGGTTGGGACTAAAGACCACGTATTCAATATTAAAATGAATTCGTCTTTACCAAAAAAAAAATAAAAAACTCTACCGCTAGACTGCCGCAGAATATGTCGGTATCAATCTTGAGATACTCGTTCCTTAGGGATCACAGGGAAAGTTTTTGGTCATCAACTGTGTCAATGCTTCCGGAGCTTTCATTGAAAAATCAGCGACAGATGGCCAATAATCTAGATATGCGTTCACCAATACTTCGTCGGCATCGGGCTGCCAAGGAACAGCGAAACAGGATCCATCTGGCTGGCTACCCTTTTTGGCATCGACAATGCCCAGCATGTAACCCAAAGCAACCTGTGATTGTTGGCTCAATGCGTCATATAAGTCTTGAGCGCTCATGAACGCATAGCTGTCTTGAGTCTCGGTGGCTAGCACTTTCAGTGGTGCAAATTGGATAACTAATCCCAGCGTAAACACAAGAAACACGTGACAAATAGGGAGGTTATTTTTTTTCATTGTAATCCTCTACACTTAGCTAGCCGTCAAAGGAATAAAAGATGCGAATCACTCAGCAGCGGATCGCTGAAATTTTGAACAAAGGCCGCTATGGCGACCGCTTAAGTAAACGCGTCGACTCAGCACTGTCCTTACTAATCCTCGCCAACCTCGTCGCCGTTTGTCTTGAATCCGTAGATAGTATTGCCGCAATTTATGGATCACAACTACTATTATTTGAAATGATCTCAGTGACCATTTTTGCCGTGGAATACCTCTTACGCCTTTGGTCAGCCCCCATGATGACAGACCTACACGGTAAAACTCCTGATAGTAAGCGGCTAAAATATATATTTAGTTTCACGGGCATTGTTGATCTGCTAGCCCTTCTACCGAGTTTCCTACAGTGGCTGATCCCCGGTGCTGACCTACGTTGGTTAAGAGCCCTGCGAATGGTCCGACTTCTAAAGCTGAGCCATTACTCATCGGCCCTCGAGGATCTTGTTTCTGCTATCCACGAAGAAAGGCGTGCATTCGGGGCAGCACTCTATCTATTAGGCATTGCACTTTTCCTAGCCAGTGCTCTAATTTATGTCGCTGAGAATCGTGTACAGCCTGAGGTATTTTCATCCATTCCTGAGACAATGTGGTGGGCAATCATCACATTGACGACTGTTGGTTATGGCGACGTTGCACCCATAACTCCCTTAGGCAAATTGATAGGCGCACTGACCGCTTTAATGGGCGTCTGCACAGTCGCCCTTCTGACAGGTATCGTAGGTAACGCTTTTGCAAACCAGCTAGAAAGAAGGAAAGCAATTTTTGAAGCGGAGGTCGACCACGCGCTAGCGGACGGGGTCATCACTTCTGATGAGGCCGCTCACATCGATCGTTTACGACAGGAATTCAACCTTTCCGAAGAACATGCGCGAGCCATAATCATATCGCTGACAGAGCGGCACAAGAAACAGTAGTAGCGGGCCGATTAACGTGTCCACCACTATTGCAGGTACAACAATACTGCGAGACACGATAAATGCAGGTATATCAATGAGTTAAATTTGGACATGTAGTGCTTATGGTGCCGGTGGCCAGACTCGAACTGGCACGAGGTTTCCCTCTCCGGATTTTAAGTCCGGTATGTCTACCAATTCCATCACACCGGCATGTGCGATCCTTGGCGATCAGGTTGCGGAAGTATACAGTCTACAGACTGATTTGAAAGTCGCCCGAGGAAACGGTTTTACAAGCGATAACCATTTCTCAAACATCAATAGAATCAATCGGGGCCGGCGTCGCCCAACTCTGGAAGCAGGTGCGGCCAAGCCGCCTTCAAGTATGTGCCCATCGACCACAGCGTCAAGAGCGCAGCCAAAACCAATATCCAGAGGCCCGGATGAGTCAGTTTCAGTTCGACGGGAAGCGCAAGACATACCGTGATTGCAAGCATCTGCGTCGCAGTTTTCACTTTACCAAGCCAACTAACTGCGATCTGCGTACGTTGGCCAATTTCAGACATCCATTCGCGTAGCGCACTGACAACGATTTCGCGGCCAATAATGACGATCGCCGAAAGCGTTACTAATACCGAGTCAAACGCATCAACCAATAAAACCAAAGCCGCCGCCACCATGAGTTTATCCGCGACAGGATCCAAGAACGCGCCAAACGCAGATTCCTGCCCCCAGCGCCGAGCAAGCCAACCGTCCAACCAATCGGTCAAAGCAGCCGTAATGAAAATCATTGCTGCGAATTCTCCCGTGTACTGCATAGGGATGAACCACACGAGTACAAGAACTGGAATTAGCATGACGCGCAACAATGTTAAAAAGTTCGGTAAGTTCACAAAGAGATCTCAGTCAGCGTGCAATGAAGAGTATACCAATTCTGCTGTTTGGTGACTCATCCCGGACACCCTCGCTATATCCGAGACGCTTGCACGAGCCAGTTCCCTGATACCGCCAAAATGTCTCAATAGCGACTGACGCCTCTTCGGCCCAACCCCAGGAATTCCCTCGAGTGGGCTCTGTGAGCGAGCCTTACTCCGAGATTGCCGATGCTTGGTAATCGCAAAGCGGTGAGCCTCATCCCGGATATGCTGAATGAGATGTAACGCCGGTGATGTCGATGGTAATGTCAGTTCCTCTCCAGTATCCGCGCGATGTAGCAACTCAAACCCGGCCTTACGTGATGGGCCCTTAGATATGCCCAGCACAAAAATATCGTGTATTCCCAGCTCAGAAAGAATCTCAATCGCCTCAGTCAGTTGTCCTTTACCCCCATCAATTATTAAAACATCAGGTAAAGGAATTTCCCCCGATCTAACTCGTCGATATCGCCGCGAGAGCGCTTGTCGCATAGCTGCATAATCGTCACCAGCCTGCACATCGGTAATGTTAAAAATTCGGTAGTCACTTTTCAGTGGCCCAGAGACATCGAAAACCACGCAACTCGCGACTGTCGCCTCTCCCGATGTATGACTAATATCAAAGCACTCGATTCTTTCTGGAATTTCAAGCAAAAATCGCTCAGCAAAGTCGTTAAGCCGTTTTGCTTGACCGTCTCGTGTCGCGAGTCTCAGCGCCAGAGACTCTTCAGCATTTGTTCTTGCCAAATCCAAAAACTGCTGACGAACACCCCGAACAGCATGCGTTACACGCACCTTTCGACCGCACTGATGTGAAAAAGTGTCTGCGACCAGTACCTCCTCATTTAATTGATGGGAACAGATCAATTCGGTCGGAATTGCACGCCCTGAAGATAAATAATACTGAGGGATAAAGGCATCAAGAATTTCTTCGGGGGATTCGAACAGACCGAGGTCAGGGAACTGACTATTAACACCGAGAACTCGACCACCACGTACACTCAAAACAGCAACGCAAACACCGCCACTCTGCTGGAAAACAGCGATTGCATCAAGATCGGCAGAATCACTTTCCATTACTTGTTCTGCCTGAACACGACGAACGCGGGCAATGGTATTGCGATAGCGTGCCGCTTTCTCAAACTCTAACGCCTGCGCGGCCTCATCCATCCGCACCTCTAGTGATGCAATAAGCTCCCTATTGAGCCCTTCCAGAAATAAGCGTGTATATTCCAAATCTTCGGCATATTCAGTTTCAGATATAAAATTTACGCAAGGTGCACTGCATCGGCCAATCTGATATTGCAGACAAGGCCTACTGCGGTTCTGAAATACGCTCTGCTCACATTGCCGGATCTGAAAAGTTTTCTGAATCAGGTTTAGTGTCGATTTTACAGCCCCTGCAGAAGGGAAAGGTCCAAATGTCTTTCCTCTACTCTGACGATTTCCGCGACGATAGTACAGGCCCGGAAAAGAGTGCTCAGTGTTCATGTAGATATATGGATAGGACTTATCATCTCGGAGCAGAATGTTATAAGGGGGACGCGAGTCCTTGATTAAATTTTGCTCAAGAAGTAACGCTTCCACTTCATTACGCGTGACTGTTACTTCGATGCTAGCAATTTTCGAAACCAGTGCCATGGTTTTCGATGCCAGCCCACCGGCCCGGAAATAACTTGAGACACGAGACTTCAGATTTTTCGCTTTACCAACATACAAAACTTTTCCGTTAGCATTTTTCATTTGATAAATGCCAGGGCGAACCGTCAGGTTCCTAAGAAATCTTGATACGTCGAAATCTGTCATCCGTTAATTCTACTCCCTTCATTCTATGGTTGTAGACTATGTCCATTGGACTGAGAACTGATTTCAATTCAAAGAGATCGAACTATGGGATCCTTGCAATCAATCAGAGGTATCTGGAGAGATTTCTGCAAAAGTCGCGTGATCAACCAACTCCCACCCGGATAATCATGGCTCAAATTAAAATTCAATAATCGATCTAGATTGCGGCAATTCATCTAGAAGGAACATCTCTCGCGAACTCCAAGCCAAATTTATCGGCTTTCTTATTTTCTTTTGAGCCTTTCGAATATTACAGACATTGACACAGTTGGCCTTGATTAATTGATCTTCAGGCGATTCCTAGATAATCACTATTAATAAAACCACGCCTAGTACGAGACGATACGCAACAAAAGGAAGTAATCCGACACGTTGGATCCAAGCCAAAAATAGTCGGATACATAAGTAGGCGGATAAGAAGCTCACGATTACACCAACCGCGATAGTGTCCCATGGCAGTGGATCAGGGCTCTCTATTAAATCATTCATTTTCAAAATAGTGGCACCCAGTATTATTGGAACTGAGAGCAGGAATGAAAATTTAGCGGCCACGCGTCGAGACAACCCGAGCCATAACGCCGCTGTCAAAGTAATTCCGGATCGAGATGCCCCAGGAATCAACGCCAAAGTCTGTGAACATCCGATCAGTATCGCCTGTCTCAGGCCAATACCACCAAAACCAGAGCGCCCTCGCTGGTAGTGTGACCACCACAGTAGGAATCCAAAACCAACAGTGGCAAGCGCGATTACGAATTCATTGCGCAGGCTTGTTTCGATAAAATCTTTAGCGAGCAACCCAGATAATGCGGCCGGGAATGTTGCCAAACCAATCAGCCAACCGAGCCTTGCATGGCGAGGATACCGTCTGCCGAACTTTACTACCATACCTGTTACGATTCTCTGGATCTCTACCCGTAGACTGAGAATCACCGCTCCGAGCGAGCCGAAATGCACTGCAACATCAAAAGCGAGACCCTGGTCAGGCCAGCCAAATATTACCGACGGAAGAATCAAATGAGCTGAGCTCGAGATCGGCAGAAATTCTGTCAATCCCTGAATGAGTGCCAGGAAGATTGCATAGTCAACGGTCATATAATTTCGACGGCTGCTCTGCCAGTGATTTCCACGATGTTGTTTTCCTTAGGTACAAAGGTGTCAGTCGATGACCATCGATCCATCTTGAAGGATCAATTTGAGATGCCAGATCACGCATTGACTCAACGGTCGGTTTCACCCGAATCAATTGCGCGTCGAACCTGTCAGCTTCATCGGCATGGCAGACCCACGTTTGGTCACCATTTAATTCGCTAAGCGGTAACAACCCTAATGATTGATACATGCCATCGCTATGTTTTTCTGTACCAACATAAACCTCATCCATTCGTGCATCCACGATAGCGCCCTCAGAACTTTTTGCTACATAGCCGAGGAGTGACAGTTGATCGATCGGTAAAACGCGCAAGGGGCGTACCAAATCCAGAGCATGCACAAAAGACACACCTATCCTGAGCCCAGTGAAACTGCCCGGCCCATTGACTATAACTGCGTGGCTCACTTGTTTGATTGCAACATCAGCCTCGTTGCAGAGGGATTGTATCGTCTCTAACAAGACCTGATCATGACGGCCATCAATGAATTCCCGCGCAAACCAAGATAACCCGCTCTCTAGTGCTATAGACATCCGATCACGTGATGCATCTAGATATAAACAATTCATTTGAGATTTTCCACCGGTTGGATAGCGCTTGGGTCAGACAAGCACCCGATCCATCCGAGGTCCAAGTCGCGTTAGTAACTCATACGCTATTGTATTCGCTTTTACCGCCATCGTATCGATCGAGATAGTAGGTCCCATAATCTCCACCCACGTTCCCTGTTTGATATTTGGAATAGCCGAGACATCGAGAGTCACCAGATCCATACTGACACGCCCAACAATCGGGCAAATTTGGCCATCAATAGCGACCTCACCTTGTCCGCCGAGTATTCGGTGGTATCCGTCGGCATATCCAATGCCGATGGTAGCAAGCTTGAGTGCGCAGGGTGCCAAAAACGACCCGCCGTACCCAACCGGCTCACCCATGGCGACATCCTGTAACTCCATTACCTGAGCCTGCCAAGTTACCACCGGCTCAAAACCTTTTGGATCGTTGGGATCCGGTGACCCGCCGTACAGACCAATACCTGGTCGTACCAGCTCAAAATGAAATGCAGGCCCCAGAAGAATACCCGCGGTGTTGGCAAGCGAGCTGCTGGGACAGGCACCTCCTAACTCGTGTCGAATTGAGTTAAAGAGCTCGAGTTGAATCAAATTATCTGCGCTCTGAGGTTCATCAGCTTTCGAAAGGTGACTCATCAACAACGAGGGGTTAGAACGCTCAACCAAATCAAGTATTCGGCCCATCTCGTACTGAGGAATACCCAATCGTCGCATACCAGTATCAACATGAACTGCCGGGTTTAATTGTTTAATCTTTGGGTTCAATGCCTCCTCAGATAGATTGATCACCGGTCGGATTCGTGCTGATCTTGCTACATCAAAATCCTGAGGATCAAACCCGTGAAACACATAGATTGTTGCATCATGAAGCAATTCACGGAGCGCCAGAGCTTCCTCAAGGTACGCAACAAAGTACGTCCGACAACCTTCTTCCCATAGAATGGGCGCCACGAACCCAATACCAACACCATAGGCGTCGGCTTTTATTGAGGCCGCACATTCTGCATTACCTGAAACCGAAGACAGACGCTGGTAGTTTTGCGCCACCGCCTGTCTGGATAGAATAAGCCGAGGCCTTCGGCTCACTGATTATTCACCTCTGAGTTCCTCAAAAATACCGTCTCGAATTTCTTCAACTTGACCCACACCCCGAACCCGCGACATTTTTGGAGCAGTCGCTGGATTTGTCTCGGCCCATGAAGAATAAAAATGAATCAATGGTTCTGTTTGTTCGTGGTAAACAGTTAAACGATCTCGTACCACGGTCTCATTATCATCTTCACGCTGGATGAGTGGCTCACCGGTTTGGTCATCAAATCCATCTTTCTTTGGTGGGTTAAAAATAACGTGATATGTCCGTCCTGACGCTGGATGTACTCGACGACCAGCCATCCGTTCGATAATTTCTTCGTCGTCAACCGAGACTTCAACTACATGATCAATAGCCACCCCCGAGTCACGCAATGCTTCAGCCTGAGGAATCGTTCGGGGAAACCCATCAAACAAGCAGCCTTTCAGACAATCTGTCTGTCCCAGACGCTCTTTCACCAGACCAACAATGATGTCATCAGAAACTAGCCGACCCGCATCCATCACGTCTTTAGCAATTAGCCCGAGTGGCGTTTCAGCTTTTACCGCGGCCCGCAACATATCACCTGTGGAAATTTGGGCGATTCCGAATTCCTCGCAGATATATTGAGCCTGGGTTCCCTTACCTGCCCCAGGCGCGCCTAATAATATCACCCGCATATTCCACAGAACTCCTCATTGAAATAATGCTGAACCGTAGCCGGGTTTCGGGTATCTAGGCAAGTTATCTAATGGTGGAATTAACCAATATTTCTTATCCCAGCGGCAATTTCTGCAATAGATGTTATCAAAGCGCGCTCGACCACAGGTTGTTCTGGCAACTCCCGATCGCGGGTTAACAACTCTGTCTGCAGAATATAAAGTGGTTCCAAGTATAGATATCGTGCCGCCAGCTAGCGTGCAATAGTAGGATCTCGGTCAAGTAAATTGTTCACCTGCTTGATCTGAGCAATGCTCTCAGCCTCCCTAGATAGCCGGGAGCGAGACACCTCCCCAAGACAATTCGTGCCCCCTGAAAGCACTTACTGATAATGCCTTGCAACATCTGGGGCTGATTTAGCCAGTAACAATTCAAGCATATCTACATATACCCTGAAGAGAAGCCAATCCAAATATATGGAACGCAGCAACGGAAGC